>NZ_JAAGPC010000065.1:0-44211 GCF_017104595.1 Burkholderia sp. Tr-20390
TGGCGCGGGCCGCGCCGGCAGCGCGGGCGGGGCGTCGGACAGCGCGGGCGCCGGCATCACGATCACGTCGAGCGGAATCTCGATATGCACGGGCCGCGGCCGCGCGCTGGCGAAGACCGCGAAGGCGCGCGCGAGGACCTGCGGCAGGTCGGCCGCGTCGAGCAGCGTGTGCGAGAACGCGGTGAGTCCCGCGAACACGTCGCGCTGCGACGGCAGCTCGTGCAGGCGGCCGTCGCCGCGGCCGAGTTCGCGTCTCGCGTTGACGCTCGAGATCACCAGCATCGGGATCGAATCCGCATAGGCCTGTGCCATCGCGGTCGCGATATTGGTCATCCCCGGCCCGGTGATGATGAAGCAGACGCCCGGTAGGCCCGTGACGCGTGCATAGCCGTCGGCCATGAAGCCGGCCCCCTGTTCGTGGCGCGGCGTCACGTGGCGGATCGACGACGCGGCGAGGCCGCGATAGAGCTCGACGGTATGCACGCCGGGAATGCCGAACACGCATTCGACGCCGTGGCGTTCGAGGAGGTCGACGAGCGCTTCGCCGCAGGTGCGGGGGCGGGCATGGCAGGGCGCCGCCGTGGCCTTGCGGGCCCCGGCGATGGACGAAACGGTGGCGGGATGGTTCATGGATCGTGGTGTGCCGATTGGGAGGGTGAGTGGCCCGTACCGCAAACGAAGGGGGCATGGTGCGGATTGTCGGCGTCGATCCGGGGTGCCAACAATCGATTAGTTTTCATGCGCGGCATGAGTGCCGTGCATGGCGGCGTCGAATCGCGATGTGCGTAGTGGGGTGCGGGTTTTCACGGCAGCGCGGGTTGCAACGCGCGTCGTACGGACATCCCGGCGCTGCATGACGGCGTCGGCTAGTCTTGCGCGAAAGGGGCGCGAAGCGAACCGGTGCCCGCCGCCCGGCGCGGGGTGTCGCCCGCCCGATGCGTCACGAGTGGCTGGTGCGCGGATTGATGCAGGCGGACGAGCGGGCACACGGCGCAACCGGCGTCTTGCACAGCGATTCTTCCGACGAGTGCGAGCCCGGGCACGCGCCGCACGCAACGCCAGTCGGCATGCGAAATCGTGTAGTCAACCTGAATATCTGCGGGACGTGGCGCGTAATATTTTGATGTCGCCCCCTGGCTGGAAGCGGGTTTTATGCGCTGCGCCCTATGCGGTTCCGGGAATCCTCCCGGTGCGAGGTTCTGCCGGAAATGCCAGGCCGTGCTGTCCCGCGCCCGCTACGCATGAACGCCCACCCGATACCGGGTGGTCTGTCGATAGACGGCGTCCGGATAAAGGATCACGGCGCCGCTCAGGCCGGCCATGTTGACCTGATCCGGAAAGCCGCCCGCCTCCAGGCACAGCGCCGCGTGTGGCGTGCAACGTGTGCCGCCGCTCACGCGCAGGCCATCGAGATAGTTGCCCGTATAGAGTTGCAGGCCCCGCTGATCGGTCGACACGATCAGTTCGCGCCCGCTTTCCGGATCGTAGACGCGTGCGACGGGCCGGGCCTCGTGCGCGCCGTCGCCCAGCACGAAGCAATGATCGAAGCCGCGCGCGCGGGCCAGTTGCGCGTTCGGCCAGTCGAGGCGCGCGCCGATCGGCGCGCTGTGCCGGAAATCGAACGCGGTACCCGTCACGTCGGCCGTGCCGGTCGGGATCAGCGCCTCGTCCACTTCGAGGAACGCGTCGGCGTCGATCTGCAGCAGATGGCCGCGCACGTCGCTGCCCGCGCGCCCGCTCAGGTTGAAGTAGCTGTGATTCGTCAGGTTCAGCGGCGTCGGCGCATCGGTCCGCCCCGTATAGTCGATCGTCAGCGTGCCGTCGTCGTCGAGCGTGTAGCGAACCTGCACGGTCACGTTGCCGGGAAAGCCCCCGTCGCCTTCCGGCGAGTCGAGTCGAAGCGTGAGCCCGCCGCAGTCGTCGATCACGTCCCAGCGCGCGCGATGAAAGCCGTTCGCGCCGCCGTGCAGCAGGTTGCCGTTCTCGTTGCGGTCGAGCGGGTAGCCGATGCCGTCGAGTTCGAAGCGCGCACCGGCGATCCGGTTCGCCCAGCGGCCGACCGTCGCGCCGAGGTACGCGCCGGATTCGAGGTACTCGGCCGGCGTGTCGTGCGCGAGCACGATATCGGCGAAGCGCCCCGTGCGATCGGGCGCGAGCCACGACACGACGGTCGCGCCGAGGTCGCTGATGCCCACGCGCATCCCGTGCGCGTTGCGCAGCGTGTAGCGTCGAACGGGTTCGCCGTCGGGCAGCGTGCCCCACGGTTCGGCATGCACGCGCGCCGCGCCGTGCGTCAGGGAGGAAGAATCGGTATCGATGTGCATGGGGGAGAGCTCAGATGGGCGGCGGCCGTCAGCAGGAGGCTGAGGCGGCCGCGCGTTCCTGGTATTCGCGCGGCGTGCAGCCGAGTTCGCGCCGGAACACCGCGTACATGTATTGAAGCGACGTGAACCCGCAACGGATCGCGACTTCTGCGCTCGACGCCTGCCGGCCGGCGAGCAGCGCCTGCGCGGCTTCGAGCTTGTGGCGCAGGATTTCCTGGTGCACGGTGCGCTGCAGTTCACGCCGGAAGTGCTCCTCGAGCAGCGAACGCGATACGCCGACGTAGTCGGCGACCTGTTCGGTCTTGATCCCCTGGCACGCGTACTGGCGAATGAAATGCCGCGCGCGCATCACGTGCGGGCTCGCGAGCGGCTGGTGGCGCGTCGATTCGAGCACGTTGATGCCGACCGGCGGCACGAGAATGCGCTGCCCGGGAAAGCGCGCGCCGCGCAGCATCCGGTGCAGCAGGTGCGCGGCGGTACGGCCCATTTCCTCGGTGCCCTGGATCACCGACGACAGCGGAATGCGCGTCAGCGTGCGCGTGAGCGGATCGTTGTCGATGCCGATGATCGCCACCTGTTCCGGCACCGCGATCCCGGCGATCAGGCAGGCCTGCAGCAGGTGCCGCGCACGCGCATCGGTCACGGCGATCACGCCGACGGGTTTCGGCAGCGCATGCAGCCAGCCGATCAGCTGCTCGATCGCGTGATTCCAGCCCGACGCGCTCGTCGACAGCCCGCGGTAGATCGGCGCATCGAGCCCGTCCGCGCGCGCGAGCCGGTCGAACGCGAGCTCGCGCTGCTGCGCCCAGCGGTTCTCCTGCGCGATCGGCAGGCTGTACATCGCGAAGTGCGCGAGTCCCGCCCCGATCAGGTGCGTGTATGCGAGCGACACGAGCTTCGGGTTGTCCGTCGCAATATATGGGACATCGTCGGGATACTGGGCCGGATCCTCATACGACGAGCCGACCGCGACGACCGGCAGCGGCGAGCCGGCGAGCGCGCTGGCGACGGCGGGATCGTCGAAGTCCGCGATGATGCCGTCGCCGTCGAAGCGCTCGATGCCGGTGAGCCGGCAGCGGAAGTCGTCTTCGAGGAACAGGTCCCACACGACGCGCGTCGTGTGCAGGTACTGGCCGATGCCGCTGATGATCTCGCGGTCGTAGACCTTGTTCGCGTTGAACAGCAGCGCGATGCGATGCGGTGTCTGGGCGGAAGGGACGCGTGTCATCTCGCTCTCGGGGCACGTGCGTCGAGGGGCGCGGTGCCGTTGTCTCCGGGGCGCGCCCGGGTCGGCGGCGCGCGGTGTCTGGTGTTTGGCGATTGTAGGGCGGAACGTGTGCCGCGCGCAGCGGCTGGCAAGAAACATTAAGCGTGCTGCGCAATTTCGCAATTGCCGCCCGGCAGGGGCGCGGGCACGATCCAGCCTACCGAATTCGGCCGCGTGCGCCACCCCGACGCGCGTTGCGCTGCAACAAGACCCAGCACGGAGACGCCATGTCGTATTTCGAACACATTCCCGCGATTCGCTACGAAGGCCCGCAGTCGGACAATCCGCTCGCGTACCACCATTACGACCCCGAGCGGCGCGTGCTGGGCAAGACGCTCGCCGAGCATCTGCGGATCGCCGTCTGCTACTGGCACACGTTCGTGTGGCCGGGGCACGACATCTTCGGGCAGGCCGCGTTCCAGCGGCCGTGGCAGCAGCCGGGCGACGCGCTCGAACGGGCGCGGATGAAGGCCGATGCGGCATTCGAATTCTTCACCAAGCTCGGCACGCCTTTCTATACGTTCCATGACACCGACGTCGCCCCGGAAGGCGACAGCCTGCGGGAATATGCGGCGAATTTCGCGCGGATGGTCGACTATCTCGGCGAGCGTCAGCAGGCGAGCGGCGTGCGGCTCCTGTGGGGCACCGCGAACCTGTTCTCGCACCCGCGCTTCGCGGCCGGCGCCGCGACGAACCCGAACCCCGACGTGTTCGCGTGGGCCGCGACCCAGGTGTGCCATGCACTCGATGCGACGCACCGGCTCGGGGGCGAGAACTATGTGCTGTGGGGCGGGCGGGAAGGGTACGAGACGCTGCTCAATACCGACCTGAAGCGTGAACGCGACCAGTTTGCCCGCTTCCTGTCGATGGTCGTCGAGCACAAGCACCGGATCGGCTTCAAGGGCGCGCTGCTGATCGAGCCGAAACCGCAGGAGCCGACCAAGCACCAGTACGACTACGACGTCGCGACCGTGCATGGCTTCCTTGTGCAGTACGGATTGCAGAACGAGATCCGCGTGAACATCGAGGCGAACCACGCGACGCTCGCCGGCCACTCGTTTCATCACGAGATCGCGAACGCGTTCGCGCTCGGCGTGTTCGGCAGCGTCGACGCGAACCGCGGCGATCCGCAGAACGGCTGGGACACCGACCAGTTCCCGAACAGCGTCGAGGAGCTGACGCTCGCGTTCTACGAAATCCTGCGCCACGGCGGCTTCACGACCGGCGGGATGAACTTCGATGCGAAGGTGCGCCGCCAGAGCATCGATCCGGAAGACCTGTTCTACGGCCACGTCGGCGCGATCGACGTGCTCGCGCTCGCACTCGAACGCGCGGCGGTGCTGGTCGAGAACGACCGGCTCGACGCGCTGCGCCGGCAACGCTACGCGCAGTGGGACGACGCGTTCGGCCGCAAGATCCTGTCGGGCGACTATACGCTGGAGTCGCTCGCGGCCGATGCGCTTGCGCGCGGGGTGAACCCGCAGCACGCGAGCGGCGCGCAGGAACGCTGCGAGAACATCGTGAACCAGGCGATCTACGGGCTGCGCTGACGCCATGTATATCGGACTCGATCTCGGCACGTCGGGCGTGAAGGCGGTGCTGCTCGACCGCGACGGCGCGGTGCGCGCGAGCGCGAGCCGCCCGCTCGCGGTGAGCCGGCCGCAGCCGCGCTGGTCCGAACAGGCCCCGCGCGACTGGTGGGATGCCGCGTGCGGTGTACTGGCCGCACTCGTCTCGGATGCGCGCACGGCCGGTATCGATCCGCGCGACATCGACGCACTCGGACTGACCGGCCAGATGCATGGCGCGACGCTGCTCGATGCGCACGGTGAGGTGTTGCGCCCCGCGATCCTGTGGAACGACGGCCGCGCGGATGCGGAGTGCGCGGAACTGGAACGGCTCGCGCCCACGCTGCGCGCCGTGGCCGGCAACATCGCGATGCCGGGGTTCACCGCGCCGAAGCTGCTGTGGGTGCGTCGCCACGAACCTGACGTGTTCGCACGCATCGCCCACGTGCTGCTGCCGAAGGACTACCTGCGCTACCGGCTGACCGGCGCATTCGCGACCGATCCGTCGGATGCCGCCGGCACGCTGTGGCTCGACGTCGCGAAGCGCGACTACGACGACACGCTGCTGGCCGCCTGCGGGCTGTCGCGCGCGCAGATGCCGGCCGTGTTCGAAGGCAATCGCGTCACCGGCACCCTGTTGCCGGCCGTCGCACGCGCGCTCGGGCTGCGCGAAATTCCGGTGGTGGCGGGCGGCGGCGACAACGCGGCCGGCGCGGTGGGCGTCGGCATCGTGCGGCCCGGCGATGCGCTGCTGTCGCTCGGCACGTCGGGCGTTTATTTCGCGGTGTCGGACGGGTTCCGCGCGAATCCCGAATCGGCCGTGCACAGCTTCTGTCACGCGCTGCCGGACACGTGGCACCTGATGTCCGTGATGCTGAACGCGGCCGGCTGTCTCGACTTCACCGCGCAACTGGCCGGTTACGACGGTGTCGCGGCGCTGCTCGACGATGCCGAGACGCAAGCACGCACGAGCCGGCCGTGGTTCCTGCCTTACCTGAGCGGCGAGCGTACGCCGCACAACGACGTGAATGCGAAGGGCGTGTTCTACGGGCTCACGCCCGACACGCAGCGTGCGGATCTCGCGAACGCGACGCTCGAAGGCGTCGGCTTCGCGCTGCTCGACGGCATCGACGCGCTGCATGCGGCCGGGCTTGCGCCCGACAGCATCACGGTGATCGGCGGCGGCTCGCGCAGCGCGTACTGGACGCAGATGCTCGCCGATCTGAGCGGCCGTGCGCTGACCTTGCGTGCGGGCGGCGAGGTGGGGCCGGCATTGGGCGCCGCGCGCCTCGCGCATCTCGCGCTCGAACCGGATGCGCCGCTCGACGACGTGTGCCCTCAGCCGCCGGTCGTCGCGGTGCGCGAGCCGGACATGGCGCGCCACGCGTGGTATCGCGACGCGCGGCGGCCGACTTTTCGCGCGCTTTACCGTGCGCTCGCACCGGTGTTTGCCACGGGCGTTTGACGTGCGGATCGCTGACGCGATGCTCGTCGCACGATGCCGTGCTTTGCAGTGACTCGATGCGGGCGGCGCATTTCGGCGTTCGCCCGGCGTTCGTGAAGTTGTCCAAAAACAAGGAGTGGAGACATGCAATCCGTGACGCGTCGTACCGTATTGAGTTCGCTTGCCGGCGCCGCTGCGCTGGCGATCCTCGCGCTGGGCGCACCGCTCGCGCATGCGAGCAAGGACAAACCCGAAATCGGCTTCTGCATCGACGACCTGCGCGTCGAGCGCTGGTCGCGCGATCGCGACTATTTCGTCGCGGCCGCGACGAAGCTCGGCGCGAAGGTGTCGGTGCAGTCGGCCGACGCGAGCGAGGCGCGGCAGATTTCGCAGATCGAGAACCTGATCTCGCGCGGCGTCGACGTGATCGTGATCGTGCCGTTCAACTCGAAGACGCTCGGCAACGTCGTCGCCGAAGCGAGGAAGGCCGGCATCAAGGTCGTGTCGTACGACCGGCTGATCCTCGACGCGGACGTCGATGCTTACATCTCGTTCGACAACGAGAAGGTCGGCGAGCTGCAGGCGCAGGGCGTCTACGATGCGAAACCGAAGGGCAACTACTTCCTGCTCGGCGGCGCACCGACCGACAACAACGCGAAGATGCTGCGCGAAGGACAACTGAAGGTGCTGAAGCCCGCGATCGATCGCGGCGACATCAAGGTCGTCGGCCAGCAGTGGGTGCCCGAATGGAGCGCGTCGACCGCGCTGCGGATCACCGAGGATGCGCTGACCGCGAACAACAACCGGATCGACGCGATCGTCGCGTCGAACGACGGCACGGCCGGCGGCGCGATCCAGGCGCTCGCCGCGCAGCATCTGGCCGGCAAGGTGCCGGTGTCCGGGCAGGACGCGGATCTCGCGGCGGTCAAGCGCGTGATCGCCGGCACGCAGACGATGACCGTCTACAAGCCGCTCAAGCTGATCGCGAGCGAAGCGGCCAAGCTGGCCGTGGATCTCGCGAAGGGCGCGAAGCCCGCGTTCAACGCGCAATACGACAACGGCAGGAAGAAGGTCGACACCGTGCTGCTGCAGCCGACGCTGCTGACCAAGCGCAACGTCGACGTCGTCGTGAAGGACGGCTTCTATACCCAGGCGCAGCTGGCGAGCCAGTAAGCGTACGACGGACGCGATGCGTGGCCGTCGCGACGGCGGCCGCGTTGACTGCGAGGCAAGAACGAATGACGGAACCCTTGCTGACGATGCGCGGCATCGTCAAGACCTTCGACGGCGTGAAAGCGCTCGACGGCATCGACCTCACCGTGCGGCCCGGCGAATGCGTCGGGCTGTGCGGCGAGAACGGCGCGGGCAAGTCGACGCTGATGAAAGTGCTGTCGGGTGTCTATCCGCACGGCACGTGGGACGGTGAAATCCGCTGGGAAGGCGCGCCGCTCGCGGCATCCGGCGTGCGCGACACGGAGCGGGCGGGCATCGTGATCATCCACCAGGAGCTGATGCTCGTGCCCGAACTGTCGGTGGCCGAGAACATCTTCCTCGGCAACGAGATCACGCTGCCGGGCGGGCGCATGCACTTCGCCGCGATGGTCCGGCGCGCCGAGGAACTGCTGCACGAATTGCGGATCGACTCGATCAATGTCGCGCAGCCAGTCATGAACTACGGCGGTGGCCACCAGCAGTTGATCGAGATCGCGAAGGCGTTGAACAAGGACGCGAAGCTGCTGATCCTCGACGAACCGTCGTCGTCGCTGAGCGCCGCCGAAACGCGCATCCTGCTCGATATCGTGCGCGACCTGAAGCGGCGCGGCGTCGCGTGCGTGTACATCTCGCACAAGCTCGACGAGGTCGCGGCCGTCTGCGATACGGTCACCGTGATCCGCGACGGCCGTCATGTCGCGACCGAGCCGATGCGCGCGCTGACCACCGACCGCATCATCGCGATGATGGTCGGTCGCGAGATCCGCGACCTGTATCCGCGCGAGCCGCACGAGATCGGCGAGGTCGTGCTGGAAGCGCGCAACGTGACCTGTCGCGACGTGACGAACGCACGCCGCAAGCGGGTCGACGACGTGTCGTTCAGCGTGCGGCGCGGCGAGATCCTCGGTGTCGCCGGCCTCGTGGGCGCGGGCCGCACCGAGCTGATGCAGGCGATCTTCGGCGCGTATCCGGGCGCGTGCACGGCGACCGTGCTGATGAACGGCCGGGTGCTGTCGATCCGTTCGCCGGCCGACGCGATCCGCGCGGGGATCGCGATGGTGCCCGAGGACCGCAAGCGCCACGGCATCGTGCCGCAGCTCGGCGTGGGCCACAACATCACGCTGGCGGTGCTGCGGCGTTTCGCGGCGCGCGGGCGGATCGACGCGGCCGCCGAACTCAATGCGATCCGCACCGAAATGCAGCGGCTGTCGGTGCGCGCCGCGCATCCGTTCCTGCCGATCGCGAGCCTGTCCGGCGGCAACCAGCAGAAAGCGGTGCTCGCCAAGATGCTGCTGGCCGAGCCGCAGGTGCTGATCCTCGACGAACCGACGCGCGGCGTCGACGTGGGCGCGAAGGTGGAGATCTACCGGCTGATCTTCGCGCTGGCGAAGCGTGGCGTCGCGCTGATCGTCGTGTCGTCGGAGCTGCCCGAGGTGCTCGGGCTGGCCGATCGCGTGCTGGTGATCGGCGAAGGCGAGCTGCGCGGCGATTTCGTCAACGACGGCCTCACGCAGGAACAGATACTCGGCGCCGCGCTGAAGCCCGCGCGACTGTCCACCGAACCCACCGCAATGAGCGCGACATGAATTCCGAACTCTCTTCCTCGACCCCGGCGACGCCGGATGCCGACGCGCAGCGTGCCGCCGGCCGCACGGCGCGGCTGCCGCTTCGCCAGATCTTCGCGCGCTACAAGCTGCTCGCGCTGCTGCTGGCGGTCGTCGTGATCTGGACGTTCTTCTCGGTGCTGACGGACGGCGCGTTCGTCACACCGCGCAACGTCTCGAACCTGCTGCGGCAGATGTCGATCACCGGCATGCTCGCGTGCGGGATGGTGTTCGTCATCATCGCGGGCGAGATCGACCTGTCGGTCGGCTCGCTGCTCGGGCTGCTCGGCGGCGTCGCGGCGATCCTCGACGTCAACCGCCACTGGCCGGTCGCGGCGACGATCCCGGCCGTGCTCGCGCTCGGCGTGCTGATCGGGCTCTTCAACGGCTGGTGGTCGACCTATCGGCGCGTGCCGTCGTTCATCGTCGGGCTGGGCGGGATGCTCGCGTTTCGCGGGATCCTGCTCGGCGTGACGGGCGGCTCGACGATCGCGCCGGTGTCGGACGGCTTCGTGTTCATCGGGCAGGGCTATCTGCCGCGCCTGGTGGGGGACGGCCTCGCGATCCTGCTGTTCGCGCTCGTGATGCTGCTGGTGGTGCGGCAGCGCGCGACGCGGCGGCGCTACCGGCTCGCGGTCGCGCCGCGCTGGCAGGACGTCGCGAAGATCGTCGGCGCCGGCGCGGTGCTGTTCGCCTTCGTCGCGACGCTCGACCGCTACGGTGGCATCCCGGTGCCCGTGCTGCTGCTGCTCGTGCTGCTCGGCGTGTTCTCGTGGATCGCGACGCAGACCGTGTTCGGCCGGCGCATCTACGCCGTCGGTTCCAACCTGGAGGCGACGCGGCTGTCGGGCGTCGATACCGACCGCGTGAAGCTCGCGATCTTCGCGCTGATGGGGCTGATGTGTGCGTTTGCCGGGCTGGTGAACACGGCGCGGCTCGCTGCCGGGTCGCCGTCCGCCGGCACGATGGGCGAACTCGATGCGATCGCCGCGTGCTTCATCGGCGGCACGTCGATGCGCGGCGGGTCGGGCACCGTCTACGGCGCGCTGATCGGCGCGCTCGTGATGGCGAGCCTCGACAACGGCATGTCGATGCTGGACGTCGACGCGTACTGGCAGATGATCGTCAAGGGCGCCGTGCTGGTGCTGGCGGTGTGGATCGACGTGGTGTCGCGGTCGAACCGGCGGTGACGCGCAGGTCGGTCGCGAGTCGACAATGAGGAAGATCATGGAACGAAACACGATGCGCGTGCCGGATGTTGCCGTGCTGGCGGCTGGGCCGTTCGTGATGCCGGATGACGGTTCCGTGCTGGGCCTGGATGATCCGCGCGACCGGCAGGTGATCGCGGATGCATTGCGCGCGCTGCTGCGCGAGCGTGCCGAAGCGCTCGCGTTCGCGATGCGCATGGCCGACCAGTGCGGCAGGCCGCGGCCCGATGCGGCCGATTTCGCACTGACCGACATCATTCGGCTTACTCGTATCGTCGAGCGGATCGAGCGGGACGGTGTGGCGAAGTGCGCAGCCGTGCCCTTGGACGCGCGCTGACGGGAGAGGCGGCCGACGCGGCCAACGCGCCAGCCGAAAACCGGATGCGCCGCGCACGCCGCGCGGTCGACGTTCAACGCGGCGAATCGAATCGCACGCCGATTGGGGGCGAGGATTCCCCGCGTCGCGGGCTGACGCGGCCGTTGCCTGATAACGCGTCATTGACCCGCCCGCTCCCGACGCGCACCCTGCGCGGTCGCCGCCGCTTCCCGCCGCTGTCATCGTCTGCGTTCGGGATGGCATGACTTGCGGCGGCCGGAGCGGGTGCAGCAAGGTGCTAACGGAAACGATGCGCATGGGGGTTCGACGGGAAGCGCCGGGCTGAACGCTGGACCAAAGGCCGTCCAGCGCCCGAGGCTTTCGCCCGGCTTTCCGGTGTGAGCCGGTGCCGCCGGCCCGGCAGGACGCCCGTGCGCTGCATGGCGAGCGTGGCGGCTTCGCATGACAGGCGATACGCTATGCTGTCGTCCTCAGCCGCCAGCCCGATCCGATGAAGCGTCCGTCGTTCTCCACCCAACTCGTCATGCTCTGGGCACTCGTCGCGGCGCTGTGCGCGACGCTGGTCGCGGTCGTCTGGATCACGGCGAGTTCCGCCGAGAGTCAGCAGGTCGCGAGCGCAAAGGCCGCCGGCGCGTCGGCCTGCGAAGCGGTCGCGTCGCGTTACAGCGCGTCTTCCGCGTCGCCGGGCGCCGGGCCCGCCCCGGAGCTGATGCATGCGATCCTCGACATCGTGCTCTCCCGTGCCCCCGACATGGAAGGCGGGTTCTGGATGCCCGGCGCCGCCCCCGCGGCAAGCGGCTTTCTCGCGTATTCCTTTCCCACCTACCAGGGCAGCGGCGTCAAACACGACGTACCGGAAGCGGAAACGCCGCTGATCCTCCGCACGCTGCGCGCCGCGGCCGCGACGCGTGCCGCGACCGCGAACGTCGTCGAAGGCGCGCAGGATGCCGTGATCGCGGCGGCCTGCCCGGTACGCGGCGGATCGGGGCTGTACGTGTGGATGCTGACGCGTGCGCGCCCGCCGCTGGGCCGGCACGGCGAGTTGCTGGCCACGGGCCTCGCGGCCGTCCTCGCCGTGATCCTGGCGATCGCGGCGGCGCTGGCCGTGGCGCTGCGCCGATGGAAGCGCAACCTCGCGCGGATCGAGAGCGGGCTGGGGCCCGACGGTCGCGAGCATCATCTGCCGTACGTCGGCGAGCCCGATCTCGACCGCGTCATCGATGCGTTCAACGAGCGGGCGCGGCGCGCGGATCGGCTGCAGCAGCAGGCCGACGAACTGCGCACGCGCCTCGCGCAGGCCGAACGCTTCGGCATGCTGGGCAAGCTGGCCGCGCAGGTCGCGCACGAGATTCGCAATCCGATGGGCGCGATGCGGCTGAAGGCGGAAAACGCGCTGGCCGGCGATGGCCGGCGGCAGCAGGACGCGCTGCGCGTGATCCTCGCGCAGATCGAGCGCATCGATGCGCAATTGTCGAGCCTGCTCGCGCTGACGCAGCCGGTGCGCCCCCAAGCGACCCGGGTCGACGTCGACGCGTGGCTCGCGCAGGTCGTCGACGCGCACCGCGAGCTGGCGCAGCGGCAAGCGATCGACCTGACGCTGTCGCTCGCGGGGCAGGTCGAACGGCTGGCATGGCCGTCGGATCGTCCTGCTTTCGATCCCGACCAGATGCGGCGGGCGCTCGACAATCTGCTGCTCAACGCGCTGCACCACGCGGGCGACGGCGGCGCGGTCACGCTCGCCGCCGAGCGGCGCACGTTCGCCGGGCGCGACTGGCTGTGCCTCACCGTGTCGGACAGCGGCCCCGGCGTGCCGGCCGCGCAGCGCGAGCGGATTTTCGAGCCGTTCGTGACGGGCCGCGCGGAGGGCACGGGCCTTGGTCTGGCCGTCGTCCGCGAAGTGGCGGCGGCGCACGGCGGGCACGCGCGCCTCGACGGGGGCGCCGCATTCGTGATTGAAATTCCATGGCAAACATCCTCATAGTCGACGACGACGCGGCCTTTCGCGACAGCCTCGCCGAAACGCTCGCCGATCTCGGTCATCGGGCCGTCGAGGCGGCCTCCGGCCGCGCCGCGCTCAGCGCGCTGCGCGACGGCGATGGCGTCGAATGCATCTTTCTGGATTTCCGCCTGCCGGATCTGGACGGGCTGGCCGTGCTCGCGCGACTGCGCGACGATCCCGCGCTGGCCGCGATTCCGGTCGTCATGCTGACGGCCCATGCGACCAGCGACAACACGATCGAAGCGATGCGGCTCGGCGCGTTCGATCACCTGACGAAGCCGATCGGGCGTCGCGACATCGCGCAACTGCTCGAGCGCATCGTGTCGGCGAATCAGCCGCCCGCGCGCGCGCCGGGCGACAGCGATTTCGCGGGCGAACCGTCGGCGGACCGACCGCGACTGCTGGGCGTGAGCGCCGCGATGCGCGACGTGCAGAAGCAGATCGGCCGCGCCGCGATGAGCGACGCGACCGTGCTCCTGACCGGCGAGACGGGCACGGGCAAGGAGGTGGCCGCCCGCGTGCTGCATGCGGCATCGGCCCGGCATGCGGGGCCGTTCGTCGCCGTCAACTGCGCGGCTATCCCGGCCGACCTGCTCGAAAGCGAGTTGTTCGGGCATCGTCGCGGTGCGTTCACGGGCGCGCATGCCGATCGCGCGGGGCGGCTCGTCGAGGCCGACGGCGGCACGCTCTTTCTCGACGAGATCGGCGACATGCCCGCCGCGATGCAGGCGAAGCTGCTGCGCGCGCTGCAGGAGCGCCAGGTGATGCCGCTCGGCGCGGATCGCGCGACGGCGATCGACATTCGCGTCGTGGCCGCGACGCACCGCGACCTCGCCGCGGCCGTCGCGGACGGCACGTTCCGCGAAGACCTCTTCTATCGGCTGAACGTCATTCCTTTGCACCTGCCGCCGCTCGCGGAGCGTGTGGCCGATATCCTTCCGCTCGCCGCGCATTTCCTCGGCAGCGCGGCGGGCACGCGCGCGCTGCATCTGACGAACGACGCGCAGCGCGCGCTGCTCGATCACCGCTGGCCGGGCAATGTGCGGGAACTGCGCAACGTGATGGAGCGGGCGGCCGCGCTCGCCCCCGGGCCGGCCATTGGCGCGGCCGATATCGGCCTGGCCGCCGTGCCGGCGCGCGAGCCGCACGCCGATGCGGTGCCGGCGCACCTGCTCGACATGCCGCTGCCCGATGCACTGGCGACGGTCGAGCGCGCGGCGATTCTGCGCGCGCTCGAACGCGCGAACGGCAACCGCGCGGAAGCCGCGAGGCTGCTCGGGATCGGCCGCCAGTCGCTCTATGCGCGCATGGCGAATCTCGGGATCGAGCGCGGCGACTAGGGCCTGTTCACGCTAATAACGGGCTTGCGAACACGCGTTGCCGGTCGTAGTGCAAGGAGTGAGGCGCGCCGTTTCGACTGTCGGGAATGCCGACATCCGGCGACGCGACGTGTCGGGAAATCCGACAGATTTCGCGCACGTCGTCGTTCGGCGCATGGCCACGCGGGGCGTCGCGGGTTGGCACGGGTATTGCGGATATCGATGCATCGCAACCCGTCGCCGGAGCCCGTCATGAAGTCGTACCTGCCTGTCGTTCGATCGCGGCCGCGGCGCCGTGCCGCCGTGCGCCGCTCGTCTCGCATGCTCTGCGCGGCCGCGCTCGTTGCCGTCGCAACGGTCAGCGTGGCGCAGGTTCCGCCCGCACCGCGCGCGGAAGATCCGGCCGGCGCCGTGCCGCCGCCTGCTCCTCCTCGGCCTCGCGCACTGGTGCCTGCCGTGCCCGGAAACGACACCGCACGGCATGCGCTGGTGTCCGGCACGCTGTCGCGCCTGACGATCAACCCGGAAGGCGCCGTCGACGGCTTCGTGCTCTCCGACGGCACGCTCGTCCGCCTGCCGCCTCATCTCGGTTCGCAACTGACTGCGCTCGTGAAGACGGGCGACCGCGTGACGGTCGCCGGCGATCGACGCGTCGACGATGAGATCCGTGCCCGCGTCGTCCGCAACGACGGCACCGGCGCGTCGCTGTCCGATCAGCCGCCCGCGCCCGTCGCGCCGGTGCCGCCCATGCTGCGCGGCGTCAACCTCGCCCGCCTGAGCGTGTCCGGCGTCGTGCGCCGCGTGACACGGGCGCCGCGCGGCGAGCCGGACGGCGTGATGCTCGACAGCGGCGCGATCGTCAAGCTGACCGTTCCGGCCGCGCAGCAATTCGGCGCGCTGCTCGTCCCCGGCGAGCGTGTGGCCGCGGTCGGCTACGGCACGCGCAACGCCTACGGCGAAGCGCTGCAGGCGACGGCGTTCGGCGCGCCGGGCCATGTCGTGAATCTCTATGACGATGTCGCGCGCTGAGCGCGACGCCATTCCGAAACCCATCGAAAGGAGTCCTGCCATGCATTGGATCGATCCCGCCTGCCTGCCCGAAACGCGCGGCCGCGTCACGCAGTTCCTGCTGAATCCGCACGGAGACGTCGACGGCCTGATCCTGAACGGCGACCTGCAGGTTCACGTGCCGCCGCATCTGGGCCGCGAACTGGTGCGTCGTGTCGCGGTCGGCGACCGCATCCGCGTACGGGGCGTCAAGCCGCGTCGCGCCGAGATGATCGCGGCCGTGCAACTGACCGGCCGCGACGGCGTCGACATCGTCGACGACGGGCCCGCGCATGCTGCGCCGGCGAAGCCGACGCACCCCGCTCGACAACCGCTGGAATCGAGCGGCGAAGTCGCATTTGCGCTGCACGGCCCGAAAGGCGAGTTGAACGGCGCGTTGCTGACGAGCGGTGTCGCGTTGCGGGTGCCGCCGCATGCGGCTGAAGCGCTCCACGAGTATCTGCGTCCCGGTGTCCATGTGCAGGCGTGGGGGCACGGCGTCGTCACGCCGCACGGCACGACGCTCGACGTGAGCGAGATCGCCGAGCTCGTCGATGCGGATGCCGAATGATCGTGCGACGGTGAGATGGCCATGAGAGCGGCGCGCGCGCTCGAAGCGCTCAACTTCTTCCTCGCCGACGTGCAGGCCGGCATCGGCCCGTTCATCGGCGTCATCCTGCTGTCGCGCGGCTGGGGCGCCGATGCGATCGGCTCGGTCATGACGCTGGCCGGGCTCGCCGCGATGGCCGCGACGCCGTTGGCCGGCGCGCTCGTCGATACGGTGCGCGCGAAGCGGGCGCTGATCGTCGTGGCGACCGCGGTGACGGCGCTGGCGTCGCTGGCGATGAGGTTCGTCCACGGCTATCCGGCGGTGGCGGCGTCGCAGGTCGTGGCGGCGGTCAGCGGCGCGGTGCTCGCGCCGGCCGCCGCGGGCGTGACGCTCGGCATCGTGCGCCGGCAAGGTTTCGACCGGCAGTTCGGGCGCAACCAGATGGCGAACCACGCCGGCAACGTCGCCGGTGCGGCGCTCGCCGGGTGGCTCGGCTGGCATGTCGGATTCGACGCGGTGTTCGCGCTGGTCGGCGTGTTCACGGTCCTCGCCATCGTGAGCACGCTGGCGATTCCCGGGCACGCGATCGATCACGCGTCCGCACGGGGTCTCGATCCTGCCGGTCCCGCACCGGGAACGGATGCTGCGCATCCACCACATGCGTCGGATGCGGCATCGGCATCGGCACCGGCGTCGCGCGTCGGCGGCCTGCGCACGCTCGCCGACAACCGGCCGCTGGTGCTGCTCGGCGCGTCGCTCGCGCTGTTTCATCTCGGCAACGCGGCGATGCTGCCGCTCTACGGGATGGGCGTCGTCGTCACGCATCGCAGCAACGCGAGCGCGTTCACCGCCCAGACGATCGTCATCGCGCAGTGCGTGATGATCGCGGCGGCGTGGCTCGCGCCCCGGCTGATTCGCGCGCACGGTTACTGGCGGGTGCTGCTGTTCTCGTACCTCGTGCTGCCGGTGCGCGGGCTGGTCGCCGCGGCGTGGCTGAGCGAAGCGGGCGTGTGGCCGGTGCAGGTGCTCGACGGCATCGGCGCCGGGCTGCAAAGCGTGGTCGTGCCCGCACTCGTCGTTCACCTGCTGCATGGCTCCGGCCGTGTGAATGCCGGGCAGGGCGCCGTCGCGACCGCGCAGGGCATCGGCGCGGCGCTCAGTCCCGTGCTGGGCGGCGTACTCGCGCAGCACTTCGGCTATCCGGCCGCGTTCGTCGTGCTGGGCGCCGTGTCGACGGGCTCGCTCGCGCTGTGGCTCGGTCATGCGCGCTCGCTGGGCCGCGTGTGCGGCAAGCCCGCCGATCTATCGGCGACATCGTCGTGAAGGCGATGTCGATTTCCATGCCTCCATCCCCTTGCCCATGAATCCTGTTTCGCTTGCCTGGCTGATTTCCGCGCTCGCCACCGCGGGTGTCATCACGCGTCCGTTCGGCTGGCCCGAGGCCACCTGGGCCGTGAGCGGCGCGCTGCTGCTGGTCGTGTTGAACCTGTTGCCCGCGGCGCAGGCACTGGACGCCGTCGCGAAAGGCGGCGACGTGTACCTCTTCCTGACGGGCATGATGCTGCTGTCCGAGGCGGCTCGTCGCGAGGGGCTGTTCGACTGGGTCGCGACGCACGTCGTCAATCTCGCGCAGGGCTCGCCGCGGCGGTTGTTCGCGTTGATCTACGGGGTCGGCGTCGTCACCACGGTGTTCCTGTCGAACGATGCGACCGCCGTCGTGCTGACGCCCGCGGTGCTTGCCGCCGCGCGCCGCGCGAAGGCCGACCCGATGCCGCTGCTGTACAGCTGCGCGCTCGTCGCCAATGCCGCGAGTTTCGTGTTGCCGATTTCGAATCCGGCGAACCTGGTGCTGTACGGCGCGCACATGCCGGCGCTCGGCGTCTGGCTCGCGCACTTCGCGGCGCCGTCCGTCGCGTCGATCGTCTGCACGTTCGTGATGCTGCGGATCGTGCAGCGGCGTGCGCTGTCCGGCCGTTGCGAGTCCGGGCTGCCGGTGCAGCCGCTGACCAGCGGCGGCCGCATCGCGCTGGCGGGCATCGCCGCAACGGCCGTCGCGCTGATGGCGGTGTCGGTCGCCGATCGCCCGCTCGGGTTGCCGACCGCGCTGGCGGGCGTCGTCACGGTCGCGTGCGTGGCGATGCGGGATCGCGCGGCGTGCGTGCCGATCGTTCGCGCGATTTCATGGAGCGTGTTGCCGCTCGTCGCGGGGATGTTCGTCGTCGTCGAGACGCTCGACCGGACCGGCGCGGTGCACGCGCTGGCGGGGCTGCTGCATCTGCTGATGCAAAGCGGCGAGCACGTCGCCGCGGCCGTGGCCGGCGTCGCGGTCGCGCTGGTGTCGAACGCGGTCAACAACCTGCCCGCCGGGCTGATCGCGAGTTCGACGATCCACGCCGCGCACAGCCCGCAAACGGTGGTCGACGCGATTCTGATCGGCGTGGATCTTGGCCCGAACCTGTCGATCACCGGTTCGCTCGCGACGATTCTGTGGCTGGCGGCGATCCGGCGCGAAGGGCTGCAGGTCGGTTTCCGCGCATTCCTCGCGGTCGGCGCGTGCGTGATGCCGCCTGCGTTGCTGCTCGCACTGGGCGCGCGGTTCGTGGTCGGCGGCTGACGCGCGATGCACGTCGCATCAGCCGCCCGGCCGCGCTAGAACGAGTACGCGAGCGACGCAAACAGGCTACGCGGCGCGCCCGGCGTGACCCACAGGCTGTTGTACGAGCTGACGTAGGTGGTGCGGTTGAACAGGTTGTTCAGCACGACCGACGCGCGCAGGTGCTTGTTGACCTGCACGTAGCCGTTGAGCTGGACGGTCGCGTAGGCCGGCAGCTCGAAGCCGTCCTGCGTGTTGGCCGTGTTGCCGGCGCGGCGGCCGACGTAGATCACGCCGGCGCCGGCGCCGGCCTTGTCCGCGAACGGCAGGGTCGTCTCGTACATCAGCAGCGCGCTGCCGCTCAGGCGCGGTATGTCGACGAGCCGCGCGCCGGGCGTCAGCACCGTATCGCGCGTGACTTCGGCATCGACGTACGCGAGGTTGACGAGGCCGCGCAGGCCGTGCCCGAGGTCGCCGCTCCATTCGAATTCGACGCCGCGGCTGCGTACTTCGCCGGCCGCGCGCGAGAAGCCGGCATTCGCCGGATCGGCGGTCAGCACGTTGCGCTTGGTCACGTAGAACGCCGAGACGGTCGTGAGCGAGCGCGCGCCTGCCCATTTCGCGCCGGCTTCGTAGCCGTGGCCTTTCTCGGGATCGAACGCGTTGCCGCCGACGTCCGCGCCGTTGTTCGGCCGGAACGAATACGCGGTGTTCGCATAGAACGACCACGCCGGGCTCATTTCATACACGACGCCGAGACGCGGGCTCACCGCGGTCTGCAGCTGGCTCGTCGTCACGCCCTTCAGGCGGTTGTCGATCGACTGGTGGAAGCGATCCCAGCGCAGCCCGGCCAGGATCTTCCAGTGCGGCCCGAACGCGAGCGTGTCCTGCGCGTAGACGCCTTGTCCGTCATCGCGTTCGAGCAGGTTGGTCGCGGTACGCAGCGCGGGCGCGGGCTGGCCGTAGACCGGATCGAAGATGTCGATCGCATACGGCGCCGCGGCGCTCGGCGTCGAGCGCGTGACGAACTGGTCGTAGTTGAAGCGGTACGCATCGACGCCCATCACGAGCGTATGGCCGATGCCGCCCGTGCGGAACGTGCCGGTGGTTTCGAGCCGGCCTTGCAGGTCGTTCGAGTGAAACGCGACTTGCCGGTAGCGGCGCCACAGCGTGCGGCCGTCCGGCTGCAACGCGAATGCCTCGGACGAGCGCCCCGACAGGTCGGTGTTGCGTTGCGCGACGCCGGCATTGATCGACCAGCTGGAATCGATGCGATGCTCGAGCGTGAACTGATGGCCCGTGTTGCGCACGTCGTAGTCGCCGTCGCGCGGCTCGCCGAGAAAGCGCGACGCGGGGATCACGCCCAGCTGGCCGTTGACCGCCAGCACGCCGCGATCGAGCGGCGCACGCTGGCGCGCGCTCTCGAATTCATAGTGTAGCGTCGTGTCCGCGCCGATGTCCCACGTGAACGACGGCGAGAACAGGTAGCGCTTGCTCGACACCGTGTCGCGAAAGCTGCCGTTGTTCTCGTTCATCGCGACGAAGCGGTACGCGAGCGTTTTCGTGACGGGGCCGGTCGAATCGAGGGTCTGACGCAACGCGCCGTAGCTGCCGGCCGACACGCCGATGGTGTTCGCGCGGGCGAACTGCGGCTGCTTCGTCGTATAGCTGATGATCCCGCCCGGATCGCCGCGGCCATACAGCGCGGACGCCGGCCCCTTGAGCACTTCCATGCGCTCGAGGTTGACGGTGTCGCGCGGCACGCTCATCCCGCGATTCCACGAAAAGCCGTTGACCAGGTAGTCGGTGCCGGACGTGCCACCGTCGCCGGCGAAGCCGCGCACCGCGTAGTTGTCCCACAGGCCGCCGAAGTTGTTCTGGCGCGAGACGCCGGCGACCCAGTCGTACAGATCGTCGCCGCGCGTGGCGGCCACCGTCTGGATCAGCTTCGTATCGACGCTGCTGACCGCGAACGGAATCTCCATCACGTCCGCCTCGCTGCGCGTCGCGCTCGTCGATTCGCGCGTGCGGAACGGCGCCGTCGCGCGTTGCGCGGACACCTCGATGGCGGGCAGCGCCGTCTCCTGCGCGTCGGCGGCGCCCATGCCGGCCGTGCCGACGACGATGGCCATCGGTGCGGCCGCCCAGTTCCTCCTGCTCATACCCGTCCTTTTTCCTTTTTGTGTCGTTCGCGTTCGGGCACGGCGGGCGGCCTGGCGCCGGCATCTGTGTTCCAAACAGTACATTTGCGCGGCAATTTAATGCAAATGAGAGGCATTTGCAATCGTAATTTTGAGATGGGCCCGACGGCACGGCGGTCGTCCGGTTCGGCGCGGTCGCCATTTGAGATGGCGAGTAGTACGGGCCGACGATCTGCGGCTTCGAATGGCGCTCGATGGACGAGCCGCGGCGATCAACTGTCGGAACGGGAAAAGGGCTTGCTCGGCGAGGCGCTGCGGTTGCTCGCCGAGACGCGGGCGCGTGCGCTGGAACTCTGTGCCGAGATGAACCGGCGGCAGGGCGGCGCCACGCCGGATGTCCACGACTTCAACCTGCCGACGATCATCGAGCTGCAGCGACGCTTCGGTACACGGTCTTGCCCGTCGGGCGAAGCCGGTACGGCGGTGCCCGCCAGCTTCGCGTGAGCCCAAGCCCAAGGCGAAGCCGCCCTCGAGCGGCCTCACTGCCAGGATCGATGCCCGCTGCGTGCTACGCCGCCGACAGCGTGACCGACACGCCCGTCGCGGTATAAACCGGCGTGGCCTTGAACCCGTCGACCGTCACCGTCGCAAACTTCGTGGCCGCCGCCGCGCCGTCGATCAGCGCGATGGTGTCGCCGGCCTTCGGCGTGTAGCCGTTCACGAACTTCACGCGCAGCGTGCCGCCCGTGACGGTGAGCGGGCCGCCCACGCGCAGGCGGCCGCCGCCGTTGCCGTCGATGTCGAGTTCGAGCGTCGTGTTGTCGAGCTGCGTATAGCGGGTCGCGATCGTCACCGGTGCGTTGGCCGCGATCTTCACGCCGCCGCCCGAGCCGACGTACACGTCGCCTTTGCCGAACGCCGTCGTCGACGCGGCCGCGAGCGTGCCGCCGCTCACCTGCGTGCCGCCCGTGTAGCTGTTGTTGCCCGCCAGTGTCAGCGTACCGCTGCCTTGCAGCGTCAGCTTGCCGGCGCCCGCGACGTCGTTGCGCCACAGGTCGGCCGCATTGAGCCCGCCCTGCGACGCATCCATCGACACGATCACGTTGCCGTTGAACGCGCCGTAGCCGTCGGCGGCCGCGAACAGGTTCAGGCGCCCCCAGCCTTCCGCATCGTCCATGACCGGATAACCGGACGGCAGTTCGGTCGTCTTCAGCACGACGCGCCGCTGGTCGGCGCTCAGGTACGGGAAGCGCGTCTGCAGCAGGATCTCCGCGCCCTTCGGCACGACCGGCGGCGCATCCGTCGATTCGATCGCGGCGAAGCCGAACGTCATGCGGCGCAGGAACGCGGCCTTGTTCGTCGCGTAGTCGGCGAACCGGTCGGTGGTCGTCGTACCGGAGTGTGCGAAGGCGGAGAAGGTCGTGGCGCTCGTCCCCGTCAGTTGCTGCAGCGCCTGGTGGGCTTGCGTATAGGCGGTCTGCGCGTCATTGGCGTACGCGGTCAGGTTCGCCGCGCTGACGGCCAGCGCGAGCATGCGCCCGCCGATCACGTCGAGCGGCGAATGCATGCCGGCGAGAATCCGGTTCTCGCTCAGTTCGAGGCCGCGGCTGACCATTTCCTGGAAGCGTTCCGGCACGAGCCACGCCATCGTCGTCGCATCGCGCACAGCCTCGGCCGTGTGGCCGCTGATGAAGCCGCCGTCGGTCGCGGGCGTCGTGCTTTCCGCCGGCACGAGCGTCGGCGCGACCACCACGCTCGTGCTCCAGCGGTACGGGCGCGCATATTTGAAGAAGCGCTTCGACGGTTCGGTCGACGCGTTGTTGCCCATTTCGTTGAGCAGGTCGACAACCTTCCCGAAGCTGGCGTTGCCGCTGCTGCTGCCGACGCCGACGTTGTTGCCCGAGTCGTTATAGAGCACCGTCGTCGCGTCGGACGGAATGCTGGTGATGCTGGTCGTCTGCTGGGCCGCGGTGCGCCACGCGGCGGTGAGCGGGCCCATGCCGTCGGTCACGCTGTATCCCTTGCCGCGCCGGTCGTCGTAGTACGCGGCATCGGCCTGCTGCGGCGTGCGGGCGGTCGTCGCGTTGATCACGTACTGCACGTTGGCCGACAGCACCGCATCGTTCAGGATCGTGCCGCACGACACGCCGCTGTTCGGCAGCCCGGAGCAGGTCGACGGCGAGATGGCCGGGAACGCGCCGAACGCCGGCGCGCTCACGCCCGCGTCGACCAGCATCGTCGCCGGTTGCCAGAGATCGAGGAAGCGGCTCACCACGCGCACCGCGGCGTTGGTCGACAGCGTCGCATAGCGTGCATCGCCGCGTTGGTTGGTCGCGACGTTGTCGACGAACGCGGGCACGCTCGGGAGTGGTGCGCTGTCGACGAAGCCGGGGTCGGCGGGCGGCGCGGGAACGGCCGCCGCCAGGGTGCTGGTCGACGCGACATCATCGCCGCCGCCGCAGGCAGCCAGCACGATCGCACTCGACAAGGCTGCGACGTGCAGCGGGAAACGGCTTCGTGACGCAAACATGCAAGACTCCATCCTGATGGTCGAAGATGGCGAATTGTGGTGATGGATCGTTACGCGGCCGTTACGGATTTGTTTCGTGTCGGATGCAAGGCGCGAGAATTCCCACTATCTGGTTAATTCCGGGTGCTGAGCATGTCGGGCGACGGATTCGATGCGTCGATCGAGGGCGCGCGCGGCGGGAGGCTAGGCGCCGGCTGCCCGCGTGTCGAGCCGGAACAGCGATACCGCCTCGGCAAGCCGGCCGCCCTGTTCCTCGAGCGACTTCGATGCGGCGGCGGCCTGTTCGACGAGCGCCGCGTTCTGCTGGGTGACTTCATCCATTTGCGTAATGGCCAGATTGACCTGCTCGATGCCGCGGCTCTGCTCGTTCGACGCGGCCGCGATCTCGCCCATGATGTCGGTCACGCGCGCGATCGCATGCGTGACCTGGGTCATCGTCTCGCCCGCGTTGTTCGCGATCTGCGAGCCGTCCTGGATTTTCCGGACCGATTCCGAGATCAGCTCGCGAATTTCCTTCGCGGCGCCCGACGAACGCTGCGCGAGACTTCGGACTTCGCTGGCCACCACGGCAAAGCCGCGGCCCTGTTCGCCGGCGCGGGCGGCCTCCACGGCCGCGTTGAGCGCGAGGATGTTGGTCTGGAAGGCGATCCCTTCGATGATCGCGGTGATCTCGGCGATCTTGGCGGAGCTGGCGCTGATGTCCGTCATCGTGTCGACCATCAGGCCGACTGCCGTGCTGCCGCGCTGGGCGACTTCCGATGCGTTGTTGGCCAGCCCGCTTGCTTGCTGCGCATTGTCGGCGTTCAGGCGCACGGTGGAGGTCAGCTGCTCCATGCTCGAGGCGGTTTCCTGCAGTGACGCGGCTTGCTGTTCCGTGCGGGAGGAGAGGTCCTGGTTGCCGGACGCGATTTCGCCGGCGCCTGTCGCGACATTGCCGGATGCCGTGCGGACTTCCGCGATCAGGCGGGTCAGGTTCGCCTGCATGTCGCGCATCGAAGCCAGGACGCTGCCGGCCGGCGCGGCACTGGTCGACGATTCGGTACCGAGATCGCCGGCCGCGATACGGCGCGCGATGTCGCTGAGCGCGGCAGGCTCCGTGCCGAGCGCGCGCAGCAGGCCGCGGGTGATGAAGACGCCCAGGATCGCGGCTGCGGCTGCCGCCGCGATACACATGACGATCAGCATCAGCCGCTGTGATGCATAGCGGTCGGCCGATTCCGTCACCAGTTGCGCGCCTTGCGTGCGGGCGAACGTCGCATAGGCGTCGGTGGCGGTGACAAGCCTGGCCAGCAGCGGCCGACACTGCTCGTTGATCATCGTGATGGCCTGGTCGCGCCGGTTGTTCGCCGCCGCGTCGACGATCGCGCGTGCCACGGGGCCGTACTGCGCTTCGACCGCGCCGATTTGCCGGACCAGTTCGCGGGCCTTGTCGGTCGCGCCGCTCCCCTCGCGGACCGCATTCGTCAGTTCGCCGAGCAGCGCGCCGACCTCGCGGTCGGCCTGCAGCGCCGCGTCCTTCTCGATGTCCGCGTCGCGCGGTGCCGTCGCGAGCACCTGGTTGCGGGCGGCGATCGCACGCCGGTCGACCGCGACGCGAACCTTGTCCGCCAGGATTGCACGGGCGTTGGTGCCGTTGACGTAATTCTCGAATGCCGCGTTCGCATTGCCGAGCGATACGATGCCGAGAATGGAGACGAGCAGAACCATGCACGTCAGGAGGCTGAAAGCCAGGGTCAGCTTCGTGCGAACCGTTAATCGTTGATCATTCATGTGAGCAGTCCTGTTTCGTTGAGATCGCATAGTTTTCCTTATTATCGGATGGGTCCATGAACAATTCGGGACCGTTTTTCGAGGCAATCGTTTGCGTATACGCCGCTGCCGAAAAAATGCAGACCCGATCCGTGGCCGGTCAAGCCACGCGCGCGTGTTGCTCCGTTTCCGCGCAACACACGCGGTTGCGGCCTTCGCGCTTCGCACGATAAAGCGCCATGTCCGCCTGATGCGACAGCGCGTGCACGGACGGAGGGCGCGCGCGATGGCCGGTCGCGCAGCCGATGCTGACGGTGAAGGCCGGCACGGTTTCCGCGAACCCGTCGAGCCGGTTGCGTTCGACTTCGCGGCGAATCGCCTCCGCGACCTGCGCGGCCCCGTTTTCGTCGGTATCCGGCAGCACCGCGACGAACTCCTCGCCGCCGTAGCGGGCGGCGAGATCGCCGCGCCGCCGCGTGTGGGTGCGGATGCATTCGGCGAGAAAGCGCAGCGCCGTGTCGCCTTCCGCATGCCCGTGCCGGTCGTTGTACTGCTTGAAGTGGTCGGCGTCGATGAACAGGATCGACAGGCTGCCGTTGCTGCCGCGCTGCAGCCGTTCCCATTCGTCGGCGAGCGCGATATCGAGCGCGCGGCGGTTGCATAAGCCCGTCAGCGGATCGGTCCGCGTGAGATCCGTGAGCAGCGTCTGCTTGCGCAGGTTGTCGCGCAGCGCAAACGCCAGCAGCCAGACCACCGCGCAGAAGAATGCGCTGATCACGGTGGCGGACACGCCGACCGTCCACGACAGGCGCGTGATGCTCGCCAGCACGTCGCGCTCGGCCGGCGCGACGACGGCGATCAGCGGCGTGCCCGGCACCCGCTGGTACGTATACAGCCGCTTGGTGCCGTCGATGACCGAACGCGCGGGGTAGAAGCCCGATTCGCTGTGCACCATCCGGTCGAAGGCTTTCGAGCGACGCAGGTGGTTCATCTGGTTGTCGTTCAACGACGGATTTCTCGCGAGGATCGCACCGTCCGCGCGCAGGATCGCGCTGACCCCGTTCGGCCCGACATCGAGACCGGACAGGAGCTGCTCGAAATAGGCGATGTCGATGGCGACCACCGCGATGCCGTTGAACGTATGGTCCGGCCGTTCGATGCGCCGCGACAGCGCGATCGATTCCTTGCCGTCGCGCGAGCGCGCGCGATAGGCCTCGGACACGTAGAGGCCGACGTTGTCGGCATCGCGATGGACCTTGAAGTAGTCCCGATCGCTGAAATCCCAACGATGGGTCGTGCCGCAGCAGCCGTCGATCAACTGGCCGTGCCGGTCGGTCACGCCCATGCCGGTCACGTATTGCGCGGCCGTGCGCTCGAACAGCAGGTCATGCCGCAGCCCGGCATCCATGCGCCGCACCGCGGGCTTGCCGAGATCGGACGCGAGCGCGACCAGCGCGTTGTTCGACGTTTCGACGGTGCGCGCGATCTGGCTCACCAGCACGGCGGCGACGTTGCGCGACGTCTCGTGAGCGTGCTCGATCACTTCGCTGCGCCCGATCCACAGGGTCGCCGCGCTGATCCCGAGCGCCGCCAGCGACATCAACGTGCCCAATGCTCCGACGACAAGATGGTTGCGTCCGGCCCAGTCGGCGATTTTCTCGATCGAGGTGGTTGCGGGCATGCTCGTGCTCGTATGGGCAGCCGGTTGCAACGGCTCCGGCGCGGGTCAAATCCGGGTTAACGGCACGGTTAACAGAAAATCGAGGCCGGCAGGGCCTCCAGTGGGCGCGTGCAGTCGCGCACGGGAGCGCAAACGTGTGCGAGCCCGCGTGGCCGGTCCTGCAATGCGTTGCATCGGGCGTTCGGCGCGCCCGCAACGATGCGCGGCGGCACGCGCTGCCGGCAGGTCGATTGATAACCCATCGACATCAATCCTTCCAAAAATTGCACTTATCGTTTGACCGGCGACGAGCGAACATGCCGGAAAACGACAATCGATCCACCCCTCCCGCGTATTTCCGGATTTTCAGGAGACACCCGATGCACCCCTCGTCCAGCCTTCCGAACGCACGTTCGAAGGCCGCTGCGGTTTTCCGCGTCACCGCCGGGAATTTTCTCGAGCAGTTCGACTTCTTCCTGTTCGGCTTCTACGCCACGCAGATCGCCAACGTTTTCTTTCCCGCACAAAGCGAGTTCGCGTCGCTGATGATGACCTTCGCCGTGTTCGGCGCCGGCTTCCTGATGCGGCCGCTGGGCGCCATCGTGCTGGGCGCGTACATCGACGACGTCGGCCGCCGCAAGGGCCTGATCGTCACGCTGTCCATCATGGCGAGCGGCACCGTCCTGATCGCGTTCGTGCCGGGCTACGCGACGATCGGCCTGCTGGCGCCCGCGCTCGTGCTGCTCGGGCGGCTGCTGCAGGGCTTCTCCGCCGGCGCGGAACTGGGCGGCGTCTCGGTCTATCTCGCCGAACTGGCGACGCCGGGCCGCAAGGGCTTCTTCACGAGCTGGCAATCCGCCAGCCAGCAGGTCGCGATCGTCGTCGCGGCGGCCCTCGGCTTCGCGCTCAATCAATGGCTGAGCGCGTCGGCCATCGCCGCGTGGGGATGGCGCGCGCCGTTCTTCGTCGGCTGCATGATCGTGCCGTTCATCTTCATGCTGCGCCGTAACCTGGAGGAAACCCAGGAGTTCAAGGCGCGCAAGCATCGCCCGGGCATGAAGGAAGTGTTCGGTACGCTGGTGCAGAACTGGGGCGTCGTGGTGGCCGGCATGATGCTGGTCGCGATGACCACCACGAGCTTCTATCTGATCACGGTCTACGCGCCGACCTTCGGCAAGACGGTGCTGCACCTGAGCACCGCCGACAGCCTGCTCGTGACGCTCTGCGTCGGCGTGTCGAACTTCGTGTGGCTGCCGATCGGCGGTGCGCTGTCCGACCGGATCGGCCGCCGGCCGCTGCTGGTCGGCATGACGGTGCTCACCGTCGTGACCGCCTACCCGGCGCTGTCGTTGCTCGCGCACGCGCCGTCGTTCGTCAACATGCTGCTCGTCCTCCTGTGGCTCTCGTTCATGTACGGGATCTATAACGGGGCGATGGTCGTCGCGCTCACGGAAGTGATGCCGGTGCAGGTGCGCGTCGCGGGCTTCTCGCTCGCGTACAGCCTCGCGACGGCCGTGTTCGGCGGCTTCACGCCGGCCATTTCGACCGCGCTCATTCACGCGACGGGCGACAAGGCCGCACCGGGCTACTGGATGAGCTTCGCCGCGGTGTGCGCGCTGCTGGCGACGTTCGCGCTCTATCGTCGCCGCACGGCGACGCTGACGCCCGCGCATTGAGGCCCCGGGCCATCCGGAATGCTTGCCAACCCAGACGAATCCGCACGACCACGACCATGATCATGAGAAACCTGCTCCCGAAATTTTGCGCGGCCGCGCTCGTCCTGGCCACGGCAGTGGCTGCCAACGTGCAGGCCGCCGAACTGCACGTGATGAGCTCGGGCGGCTTCACCGCCGCCTACAAGCTGCTCGGCCCCCGGTTTGCTGCCACCACGGGCAACACGCTCGATACCGCGCTCGGCCCGTCGATGGGCAAGTCGCCCGAGGCGATTCCGAACCGGCTCGCGCGCGGCGAGCCCGCCGACGCCGTCATCATGGTCGGCTATGCGCTGGACGACCTGATCAAGCAGGGCAAGATCATCCCCGGATCGCGCGTCGAGCTGGCCGACTCGCGTATCGGCGTGGTCGTGCGCGACGGCTCGGCAAAACCCGACGTCGGTTCCCCCGAAGGCCTCAAGCAGGCGCTGCTGCACGCGAAGTCGATCGCCTACTCGGACAGCGCGAGCGGCGTGTATATCGAACGCGAGCTGTTCAGGAAGCTCGGCATCGAGGACCAGGTGAAGTCGAAGGCGAAGATGATTCCGCGGATTCCGGTGGCATCGGTCGTCGCGAACGGCGACTACGAGATCGGCTTCCAGCAGGTGAGCGAGCTGCTGCCGGTCAAGGGGGCGACCTTCGTCGGCAAGATCCCCGAATCGCTGCAGTCGGTCACGCGCTTCGCGGCCGGCATCCCTGTCGGCGCGCAGCATCCGGCGGAAGCGAAGGCGCTGCTCGACTATCTCGCGTCGCCCGACGTGCAGGCCGACGTGAAATCGACCGGGCTGGATTCCGTCCCCGCTCATTGAGCCTGATCGACGGGAAGGTTGGCGTCAGACCGCCTTCCCGTCGCCGTCGCCGTTGCCGCCGGCATCCGCGGCGGCACGGTCCGCGTCGACCCCGTTCGGGGACACCGGCCCGCCGGCAGCGAGCCGCTGCGCAAGACGCGCACGATCGCACGCACCTTCCCACGTCGACACGAAGATCACCGCGCACGCATTGCTGATCACGCTCGTCAGCGCACGCGCCTCGGACATGAAGCGATCGATGCCGACCAGCAGTGCCACGCCGGCGACGGGCAGGTCGGGCATGACGGCGAGCGTGGCGACCAGCGCGACCAGCCCGCTACCGGAAACACCGGCCGCGCCCTTGGACGTGACCAGCATCACGGCGAGCATCAAGGCGATCTGCGACGCGGAAAGGGGCACGTCGCACGCTTGCGCGATGAACAAGGCCGCGAGCGTCAGATAGATCGCGGTGCCGTCCAGGTTGAACGAATAACCCGCCGGCAGCACGAGCCCCACGACGCCCTTGTCGCACCCGAGCGATTCCAGCTTGACGATCAGGCGCGGCAGCACGGGCTCCGACGACGACGTCGCGAGGACGATGAGCAACTCTTCGCGCAGGTAGCGCAACAGCCGCCACAGCGCGAAGCCGTGCAGCCGCGCGAGCGGCGCGAGCACGAGCGCGACGAACAGCGCGCAGGCCGCATAGAAGGACACCACCAGCTTCGCGAGCGAGCCGACCGAGCCGATCCCGAAGCGGCCCACCGTGAAGGCCATCGCGCCGAATGCGCCGAGCGGGGCGAGCCGCATGATCATCGCGAGCACGCGAAAGACCACCTGGGCGACCCCGTCGATCAGCGCGAGAACGGGCTGGCCGGCCCGCCGGTGCGCATTCAGCGAGAAGCCGAACAGCAGCGACAGCAGCAGCACCGGCAACACCTCGCCGTGCTCGAACGCGCCGAGCATCGTATCGGGGATCACGCTCAGCCCGAATGCCACGAGCCCGCGCGGCTGCGCCTCCTTCGCGTACTGCGCGAGGATGCTCGCATCGAGATGATGCACGTCGATGTGCAGGCCGGCGCCGGGGCGCAGCACGAACGCGACGACGAGCCCGATCGCGAGCGCGACGGCGGTCAGCAGATAGAAGAGCGCCAGCGCCCGGACGATCGTGCGGCCGATGGCCTTCCCGTTCGCCAGTGACGTGATGCCCGAGACGATCGTGCAAAAGACGATCGGCGCGATGGTCATCCGCACGAGGCCGACGAATGCGTCGCTGAGCGGTTTGAGCCTCGCGCCCGCGTCAGGCCATACGTGACCGACGGTCACGCCGAGCAGCATCGCGAGCAGGACCTGCACGTAGAGCGATTTGAGCAGCCTGGCCAACCTCACGGAACGGTCTTCCTTCGTGTCTCTTGTGTCGTTGTCACACCGATGCATCGCTGCTTGCGATGCCATCACGCTTCGCGTCGACGATCATCCGGTGAAATGCTTCGGCGGCCGGCGTGAGCGGCCGTCCGCGCCGCTTGACGATGCCTACGCGCCGTTTGACGACCGGCTCGACGAGCGGCACGCTCGTGAGAATGGGGTGGTCGTGCCCGGGCATCGCCATCGAGGGCACCGCGGCGACGCCGAGCCCCGCCTCGATCAAGCCGAGCAGGGTCGTCACGTGGCGCGCTTCGCACACGCTCGGCCCACGCGGCGCCACGGCGGCGAGCGCCTGGTCGAGCAACAGGCGGTTCCCGGAAGTCTTGTCCACCGACACGTAATCGTGCTCGTACAGTTCGTTCCAGGTCACGCGCTTCTTGCGCGCGAGCGGATGGTCGCGGCGGCACGCAGCGACGAACCGCTCCTGGAGCAGCATCTTGAACTCGATCTCGGCTTCCTGGCTGCCCATGAAGCTCACGCCGAAATCGGCTTCGCCGCTGATGACGGCGCCCAGCACCTCATTCGCGCTCGCGTCCAGCAGCTTGACCCGGATGCGCGGAAAGCGCTGATGATAGCGCGCGATGATGGCCGGCAGAAAGTAGTAGGCCACCGACGGCACGCACGCGATGGTCACATGGCCCAGGCGGCTCGACGACACGTCGCGAATGCCGAGCAGGGCCGCGTCGAGATCGTCGAGCAGCTGTTCGGCGCTCTGCGCGAACACGCGGCCGACCGTGGTGAGCGCGACGCGACGCGTGGTGCGCTCGAAGAGGCGCACGCCGAGCGCTTCCTCGAGCTTGTCGATCCGGCGACTCAACGCGGGCTGGGAAATGCTGACTGATTCCGCGGCCTTTCGGAAGCTGCCCGTTTCCACGACCGCGCGAAACGCCTGCAAGTCGTTCAAGTCGAAGTTGATCCCCACGGGCGCGTCTCCGCATCTCAGATGGGGCGTATTTTGCATGATTTCGCCGGGCGGCCGCACCGGCGCGGCACGCATCCACGCCACCCTTGATCGCAACCGCGTGCGTGAGGGTGCGGCCTAGCCGTCGATCCGCTGCGCGTCGATGTCAATGGGGGCGTCGCGGCCCCGAGCCTTACGGCGCAAGCAGGCCGCGTGCGGCCAGATTCGCATACAGCGCGCGCACGCCGAAGGTCCACGGCGCGATCTCGGTGCACAGCCGCACGGTGTTGACGAGCGCGCCGAGTGCGGGCGTGGAGAGGGTGACGCGGTCGCCCAGGTGATGCGTGAATCCGCCGCCGGGCGCGTCGCGGTCCTGGATCGGCGAAAACATCGTGCCGAGGAACAGCATGAAGCCGTCCGGATACTGGTGATGCGCGCCGCAGGTCTGCGCGACGAGGTCGACCGGGTCGCGGCTGATCTCGCGCATGTGGCTGATGCCGTCGAGGACGAAGCCGTCGTCCGCGCCTTCGACGCGCAGCGACACGCTCGCCTGCCGTACGTCGTCCAGCGTGAAGCCGTCGTCGAACAGCCGCACGAACGGGCCGATCGCGCACGAGCCGTTGTTGTCCTTGCATTTGCCGAGCAGCAGCGCCGAGCGGCCTTCGATGTCGCGCAGGTTCACGTCGTTGCCGAGCGTCGCGCCCACCGGCCGGCCGCTGCTGGAAACCGCGAGCACGATCTCCGGTTCGGGGTTGTTCCAGACCGATACCGGCAGCAGCCCCACGTCCGCGCCGAAGCCCACCGCCGACATCGGCTGCGCCTTCGAGAACACCTCGGCATCGGGGCCGATGCCCACTTCCATGTATTGCGACCACGCGCCGCGGCGCTCGAGTTCCGCCTTCAGCCGCAGCGCGGCGTCCGAGCCCGGCACGATCTTCGACAGATCGGTGCCGATGGTGGCCGCGATGGTCGCGCGCACGTCCGCTGCTTTCACGGGGTCGCCGCCGGCCTGTTCCTCGATCACGCGCTCGATCAGGCTGACGGCGAAGGTCACGCCGCAGGCCTTGATGGCCTGCACGTCGCACGGAGCGAGCAGGTGGGTCGCGCCGCGCGTGCCGTCGAGCGCCGTCTGCAGCAGCGGCTCGACGCGGCCGAGCGATTCGCCGGGCGCCGTGCGGGCGAGGGCGACGGCGTCGGGGCGGTCGAACAGGTCCGCGGTGGTCGGTACGGTGCGCGTGATGTCGATCACTTCGCCGTCGCGCACGGCAACGACGCTCGGCCCCGCATGGGCGCCGTCGTGCCGCCACACACGGCCGATCAGCAGCGCTTGCGCCAGGTCGTGCGGCAGGCAGTCGGAAACGGAAAGAGTACGCATGGTCGGCTCGGCAAGGGTCGTGGGCAGGGAGGGTCAGTGCGAATGGCGCGGGTTGCCGCGTTGTTCGATCACCTTCAGGTACAGCGTGGCGGGCTCGAGGCAGCCGCCGGTGGACAACTGGCCGACGAACTGGCGATAGAGTGCCTGCCACGGCGTTTGCGCCTGCGGCACCGTGCAGCTCGCCGTCTCGCGGCGGCGCGCCAGTTCATCCTCGTCCACGAGCACGTCGACGCTGCGGCGATTCAGGTCCACGCGAATGCGGTCGTTCGTGCGCAGCAGCGCGAGGCCGCCGCCGACCGCCGCCTCGGGCGACACGTTCAGGATCGACGGGCTGGCCGACGTGCCGCTCTGGCGGCCGTCGCCCAGGCACGGCAGCGAGCTCACGCCGCGCTTCACGAGTTCGGCCGGCGGCGCCATGTTGACGACTTCCGCGCTGCCCGGATAGCCGACCGTGCCGCAGCCGCGAATCACGAGGATGCAGCGCTCGTCGATGTTCAGCGCGGGATCGTTGATGCGCGCATGGTAGTCCTCGGGGCCTTCGAACACGATCGCGCGGGCCTCGAACGTGTTCTCCGCGCCCGGCTCGGCCAGATAGGTCCGGCGGAACGCTTCACCGACCACCGACATCTTCATGATCGCGCTGTCGAAGAAGTTGCCCGACAGCACCATGAAGCCGGCGCCATGCTTGAGTGGCGCGTCGGGCGTGCGGATCACGTCGCGGTCGGCGTCGGGCGCGGTGTCGGCGATCTCGCCGATCGCGCGGCCGGACACGGTCACGCAGTCGCGCCGCAGCAGGCCGGCCGTATCGAGCTGGCGCAGTACCGCAGGCACACCGCCGGCGCGGTGGAAGCTCTCGCCGAGGTATTCGCCGGCCGGCATGCAGTTGACCAGCAGCGGCACGGACTCGCCGAGGCGCTGCCAGTCGTCCAGGCTCAGTTCGACGCCCATGTGGCGCGCGATCGCGATCAGGTGCGGCGGGCAGTTGGTCGAGGCGCCGAGCGCGGACGCGACGACGATCGCATTCTCGAACGCCGCGCGCGTCATGATCGCCGACGGGCGCACGTCTTCGCGCACGAGCTCGACCGCGCGCTTGCCGGTGGCGTACGCCATCTGGCCGCGCTCGCGGTACGCGGCGGGGATGCTTGCGCAGCCCGGCAACGACATGCCGAGCGCCTCGGCCAGGCTGTTCATCGACAGCGCGGTGCCCATGGTGTTGCAATGGCCGATCGACGGCGACGAGGCCGTGGTCAGCTGCATGAAGCCTTCGTAGTCGATCTCGCCGGCGGCGAGCAGGTTGCGCGCATGCCAGATCACCGTGCCCGAGCCGACGCGCTTGCCGTCGTGCCAGCCGTCGAGCATCGGCCCGCCCGACAGCACGATCGCCGGCAGGTCGACGGTCGCGGCCGCCATCAGGCAGGCGGGGGTGGTCTTGTCGCAGCCGGTGGTCAGCACCACGCCGTCCAGCGGAAAGCCGTGCAGCACTTCCACCAGCCCGAGGTAGGCCAGGTTGCGGTCGAGCGCGGCGGTCGGGCGGCGGCTTTGCTCGGCCAGCGGATGCACGGGGAATTCCATCGGAATGCCGCCCGCGTCGCGGATGCCCGCCTTCGTGCGCTCGGCCAGTTCGACGTGGTGGCGGTTGCACGGCGCGAGGTCGCTGCCCGTCTGCGCAATGCCGATCACGGGGCGGCCCGACTGCAACTCCTCGCGCGTCAATCCGTAGTTCATGAAGCGCTCGACATAGAGCGCGGTCATGTCCGCGTGCGCGGGGTCGTCGAACCATTCCTGGCTGCGCAGGCGGCGCGGGGGCTGTGACATGGCGGGCTGTCTCCGAAGGGCCTCGTTCATTGTTGCATGCCGGATTGGTACCGGTAACATCGAATGGATGTTAGCACGGGGTTTTTGCGTGGCGGAAGGGAATTTTTGGGTGCGGGTGGCGCAGGGGAGGGAGCAAGCGCGGCGCGCGATGCGCCGGTTTCGGTCCAGTCGAACGGCACCGTATCGACGCGCATCGGCCGTCAACCGGGCCTTTCGTTCATGCGATGGCGGGGCGGCGTAAGGGCAGGGGGGCGGTACGCAATCGCGTCGTTCGCGCGCGCCTCGAGCGCACGCCGGTTCTCGCCGGGCGCGACCGGCGAGAACCGGCCCGTCACGCGCTTTCCCGCGCGACGATCGTGTAGTCGATACGGATGCTTCGCGAATCGACCGGCTCGCCGCCGTCGCGCGCCTGCAGTGCCGCCAGCAGCGCCTCGCCCGTGCGCAGGCCGATGCCGTATGCGTCGACCGACACGGTCGTGATGGCAGGGTGGCAGCACGTCGCCACTTCGAAGTTCCCGAAGCCGGCCACCGCGATGTCCTCTGGCACGGACAGGCCACGCCGGTGGCATTCCATGATCGCGCCGAATGCCGACATGTCGCTGACGCACATCACGGCATCGGTGTCCGGCCATTGCGCGAGCAGGGCCGCCATCGCGGGCCCGCCGTGGCTCATGGTGATCGGCGATTCGCCGAGCCGCACGATGCGCGGCTCACCAAGCTTCAGCGCCTTGATCTCCGCCTGGTATCCCTTGAGCCGGTCGAGGCCACGGCGATCCAGTTCGCTGGCGCCGCCGAGAAAGCCGATGCGGCGGTAACCGCGCTCGGCCAGGTGCCGCACCATCGCACGTGCGGCGCGCACGTTCGAGAAGCCCACGGCGGTGTCGATGGGATGCGTGGGCAGGTCCCACATCTCGACCACGGGAATGGCCGAGCGTTCCAGCACCTTGCGCGTCGCATCGGTGTGCTGCGCACCTGTCAGCGCGACGCAGCGCGGCTGGTGACGCAGCATCGAACGCACGAGCCGTTCCTCGCGTTCGAGATCGTAATCGGTGTCGCCGAGCAACAGTTGCAGGCCATGGGGTTCGAGCGCATCGGTCAGGCCGCGCACGGTGTCGGAGAAGTTGGAGCTCGACAGCGACGGCACCAGCACCGCGACGAATTCCGATCGCCCCGACGACAATGCACCGGCGGCCGCGTCGGCCACGTAGCCGAGCTGGTCGATGGCCTGGCAGACGCGTGCGCGAGTGTCTGCTGCCACGCTGTGGCCGGCAAGCACGCGCGACACGGTCATCTTCGATACGCCGGCGAGGCGCGCTACGTCGGACATGCGGGGCGGTCCGGCAGGCCGGACGGCGGTGGGGCTGGGCATCGGATCGCGATCGGGAAAACCTGGAAAGGCTACATCATACCGGTGCAGCGTACGGTGCAGGCCGCCCACGGCGCGCACGTCGCAGCGCTGTCCGCACTAGGGAAACCACGCGTTCGGCGACGCTTGAACACGCCTGTCGCGACATGCTACCGTGCTGCTTGTTACCGGTATCAGCATGCCCGTTTCTCCCGTCGCCCCATTGGCGTTTTTTTTGCCGTGAAATGTTATCGGTAACATCGATGCATCAGAAAACCCGCCGGTACGAAGAAGACCTACACAATCAGGAGACAAACCGATGCCGTCCATCACGCAGACCGCTGCCGCGCCGGCCGCGGCCGACTCATCCGAAGACGCGCTCTATCGCAAGGTCATGCGGCGCATCCTGCCGTTGCTGCTGCTCTGCTACGTCGTGGCCTACCTGGACCGCGTCAACGTCGGCTTCGCGAAGCTGCAGATGCTCGACGAGCTGAGCCTGAGCGACGGCGTCTATGCGCTCGGCGCCAGCATTTTCTTCTGGGGCTATTTCCTGTTCGAGATGCCCAGCAACCTGTTGCTGCACCGCTACGGCGCGCGCTTCTGGATCGCGCGGATCATGATCACGTGGGGCATCGTCTCGTCGTCGATGGCGTTCATCGTGCCGCTCGCGCAGTTCTTCCACGTGCAGACGACCACCATGTTCTACACGCTGCGCTTCCTGCTGGGCCTGTGCGAAGCCGGCTTTTTCCCGGGCGTGATCCTGTACATGAACTACTGGTTTCCGGCGCGCCGCCAGAGTGTGGCCATGTCGGGCTTCCTGGTGGCGATCCCGCTGAGCCTCACGCTCGGCAGCGTGGTGTCCGGCTGGCTGATGGAGCAGACGCACGGCCTGTCGGGCATGAGCGGCTGGCAATGGATGCTGCTGCTCGAAGGGCTGCCGTCGATCGTGGTGGCGTTCATCGTGCTGGCCTGCCTGGGCGACGGCCCGAAGTCGGCGAAGTGGCTGTCCGCGGACGAAAAGGCCGTCCTGTCGCGCAATCTCGAATCCGAGGCGACGCACAAGTCGCACAGCATCGGGGCCGCGCTGCGCAGCCCGCGTGTCTGGCTGCTCACCTTCATCCTGCTCACCTTCAATACCGGCTTCTACGGGCTCGCGTTCTGGCTGCCGTCGATCATTCGCGCGTCGGGCGTGCGCAGCCCGCTTCATATCGGTGTCCTGACCGCCATTCCGTACCTGACGGCCATCTTCGCGATGGTGTGGAACGCGTCGCACTCGCGCAAGACCGGTGAACGCCGCCTGCACGCGGCGATTCCCGCGCTGATCGGCGGGGTCTTCCTGATCCTGAGCGCGGCGTTCGCGCACAACGTGGCGCTGTCGATCGTATTCCTGACCGTCGCTACCTGCGGCATCCTCGCGTTGATGCCGATCTATTGGACCTTTCCGGGGCAGATCCTGTCCGGCACGGCTGCGGCCGCCGGCATTGCGCTGATCAATTCGATGGGCAACCTGTCGGGGTTCACGGGCTCGATGATCACCGGCATGGCCAAGGAAATGACCGGCAACATCAACAACGGCACCTATGCGCTGGGCGCCTGCCTGCTGGTCAGCTGCGTGCTGATCGCACTGATTCCGCGCGACGTGCTGCAGCCGCCGGCGGGGCGGTAGGGCGTTCGGCCGATGTGACGGTCGGCCGGGCTGCGCATCGCGCTGTCCGGCCTCGGATGTCTCGCGTCACGTGAATCGTCGCACGCGGGACTTTCGGCAAAAGCAGGATCTCGCGTGAGTTCGCTCGACCCTCACGCGGGGCGTGCCGGATACCTCGAGCCACGGACACCTGGCGCACGACCCGGCTGCCTCGTAGGCGACCGTCATGCGTCCTCCAGTGCGACGCGCACCTTGTTTCCGAGCGTGCGCAACCGTTCGACCGGTTCGTTCGAGAACACGAAACGGACATACTGCTCGCCGTGTGCGACGCCCCATCCGGTCATCGCCGTCGCACATACGCCGCGGCGCAGCAACCGCTCCGACATCTGCGATCCGGTCAGGCCGAAGTCGGAGACACGCAGCAGCATCGACCAGCCGCCCGCCGGCATGCCGAACGGGAGCCCGGACAGTTCGGCGGCGATCGTGTCACGCCGCCTTTCGAGTTCGCTCACGTAGCCGGGCAGATCGGTCGCGGAATGCTCGAGCGCAACCGCCGCAGCCTCCTGGGCAATGCCGACCGGTACCACGACATTGGCGAGCGACACCGCCACCAGATCGGGAATCAGCCATTCCGGCGCGACGATCCAGCCGACCCGCCAGCCAATCATGCGGAGTTCCTTCGACGCCGCGCCGACCGTCACCGTACGCTCGGCCATGCCGGGCAGGCCGGCGGGATGGATGACCGTGCGTCCATCGAACAGCAGCCGCTCCATCGCACTGTCGAGGATCAGCAGCAGATCGTGCTGCACACACAGGCTCGCGATCAGTTGCCAGTCGGACGCGTCGAATACCCCGCCCGAAGGCATCGACGGCGACATCAGCAGCATGGCCCGCGTTTTCGGGCCGATTGCCGCCCGCAGCGCGGCCTGGTCCAGCTTCCATTCGCCGCCCGGCGTGAAGGCGAACGGAACCTGCCGCGGCACGCCGCCCGCCAGGCGGACGCGGTTGAGCAGGCCCGCGTACGTCGGATCGGTGACGATCACTTCGTCGCCGGTCTCGACGGTGGCAAGCAGCGTGTTCAGAATGCCGGAGAGCCCACCCGCCGACACCACCACCTGGTCGGCCGTCAAGCGCTGCCCCGAAAGCGCCGACACGTGGGCCGCAGCGCTTGCGCGCAGCCGATCCTGACCGACGAATGGCAAATAGGAGTTGGCCGAGTCTCGCTCGATGGCCTCCCGGGTGAAGGCGAGCGCCTCTGCGGTGGGCGGGATGTCGGTATCGAGATTTTCGAGCCGCAACAGGTCGACGTCGGCATGATCGGCGATCGAACCCATGCGATCGACGCCGATGCCGGCAATGTGCTGCAGACGCACAGGACGGTGGTGGCGCATCGAGCCTCCGATTTTGTTACAATTTAATAGATAATATATGCATGGTGGTCGGCATGAACTTTGAAGTCAAGGACGATCGCTCGCTGGCCGATCGGATCGCTGCCGCATTGGCGGACCGCATCATCTCGGGCGTCATCGCGCCGGGAGAGTGGCTGCGCCAGGACCACATCGCGGCAGAGTTCGGCGCGAGCCATGTGCCGGTACGCGAGGCGTTCAGGCGGCTGGAAGCGCAAGGGCTGGCCGTGGTGGAACCGCGAAGGGGCGTGCGGGCGGCGCCGCTCGAGCCGGCGGACGTGCTTGAAATGGCCAAGATGCGCGCTGCTTTCGAGGCGCTGGCGCTGCGCGAGGCGATGCCCGCTCTCGACGCCCGTGCGCTGGAGGAACTCGATGCGATCCTCGATCAGGAGTCGGCGGCGCGCGGTATCGCCGTGCTCGGCACGCTGAACCTCAGGTTTCATCGCGCATTGACCGCGCGGTGCGGGATGCCGCGGCTCATCGACGCAATCGGCGACATGCATCGGGCCAGCTCACGGCATCTGTACGCGACGTGGCAGCAACTCGACTGGCAGGATCGCTCGAACGACGAGCATCGGAACATCGTTCGGGCGATACGCGACGGCGATGCGGACGCAGCGTGTGCGGCGCTGTCCGCGCATATTCTGGCTGCGGGGGATGCGCTGGCTCAGGCGTTGGGTAGTCGGTAGGCGCGGGGAGCAAGCGGGCGTCGTCGGAGGGGCAAAAGGCCGGGTTTGGGAATGGCTGGTGTTTTCTCCGGGGCGGGTGCTGTCGAATGCGTCGGGTGGCATTCGGCCAAGTAGCGTCATTCAACATGGGGGCGTAGATCGCTGACAATTGTCTTACCGATACGCGTATCGCCCCTTAGACTCCCCGTCTGCTACGTGAGCGCTTCGGCAGAAGCCCGTGCGAACGCATAGTCCGACTGTATTCAACTTTGGCCGCCCGCCGGCATGCACTCAAGACGGGCGCCCAGTATGCCGAGCGTCACTCAAGCTTCGCTGAGGTATAGAGACGAATTTGCGAATTGCTGCGTCCAAAAGCCGTGAAGTTGGCCGTTGGCGTACGAGGGTGCACCTGTCCGCAAGCTTTTAATGTTGTCCTTGGCTGTGTCATTTAACTGTTTAATTGCATTTCGGCGCGTATCAGGAGTCACTCGGGAAAGCAATCCCTTTGCAATCAAATGCCCTTTAAGGCGTCCGTCGTTTCTGGCATCGTCGACAATAAAACTTCCCGCATCAATATCGGCTGCCTTGACGTCAAATAGTGTTTTAAGGTGGCTCGTGTCAAGGACGACGAAGCCGAATTGATGCGCCTTCTCTCCAACTGGAATGCGTTGGTCTTCGACCAACAATAGATAACCATCATCTTTTAAGGATCGATAGATCAGTTTCTCGGATGAAAACAAATCAAGCCATTCGTGCGGAGGGATTTCATGTAAAACGTTGCACATTACAACTACAGAAATGCTCCCATTGTCCTTATGACTGAAAAACTCGTCGCGCGAGTTGAAGTAACGCCGTACGCCATCGGGAAAGTGCGAGCGAATGACCTGCTCGCAAGCAGCTCGGTCGTCAGGGAAAAGATCGTAGGCGAAATAATCGATCAACTTATCGACGCGGCTACCTTGTGCAGCCACTTCCTCCCCAAGGCCGTCGAGTAAGCGACCTTTCCCCGCGCCGACATCTAACACAGCGAGGGGCGTACCGTTGCCCAAGCCAGCAATGATTCGCTGTATTTGGCTAACTTGGGGGTCCTTTCCTCCCTCCGAAATTACCTTTGGCGGCAGCAAGCTTTCGTTCGCATAGTTAATCGCCGCTAGTTGCGCCGGCAGTGACGTGAACGAATTGAGTTGCGCAATTTGCTCTTCATTTCCCAGCAAGCTTCCTAAGACCAGCTCGGGGCGTCGGCCAGCATGCGTTGCCTTGCCATCGTCAACATACCAAAGGCACATCGGGTCAATGCTCGCAACGTACGACAGCAGCGGAACGGAATGAGTGGCGATCCAGATCTGAGACGTTTTGGTTGTCTCGTAGAGCGACTTGACCAAATCTATGACCGCCGACGGATGGAGGTGATTCTCCGGTTCGTCGAGCAGGAACACAGTGTTATCAAGGCCACTTCGCTGTGCGTGCAAGGCGACACAGAGTTGTAGGATGATTTTTTGTCCATCAGACAACCCTACTTTTGAAATGGGTTTTCCGAACAGCGTCGGATTACTGTCTAAATCTCGGTCAAGAGTAGTGCCGAGAAGCCGATCAATTATATCCTTAAAACTCTTGTAATCTTCGATGGCTGACTCCTTATCTTCCGGAGAGCCAGAATACAGCGGATGCTCTACATTCCAATACCGGGCCTGCAAATGCTGGATATAAAAGAGGCAATTATTCTCGTATCCGACGAGGCCGGGGGATTTGGCTTGGGTAAACCGCTCTTGCAATTGGCTCGTAGGAAACTGGCCGGGATCCTGTAAATTTAACTGCTTTGGAACAAATTTGATCGCTCTGAAATTCGTAACGTCGTCGGCGCCGATGACCCTGTCAAGAATCTGTGATAGACGAGCCTCATCTTGTGAAAGTAGAGTCGTCCATTGAGGCATGCTGGAGTGCCCGGGATTCAATTCAATAGTATGTTTATAAGAATTTATACTTGCTTTTATTTGCTCAACTTGGTTTATGGTACTGGATCGTGTGATAACTAGCGCTTCCAGGGTCTCTAATATTCTCGTTTTACCGGCGCCGTTTTTGCCGGCCAAGGCGACGAATCGGCCGAGGCGAGGCATGTTTATTTCCTTCAAGCCGCGATGAGTCACTTCTTCTGCTGGTACTACGAATTTTTGAATTAGCATTATTATTGCGTAAGTGGTTAGGCAACGTCATTTCTACCGGCAGAATACAGTGTTTAGGGCAAGTTTGCCTGGGCACAGTCTGGTTTGACAGCCAGACGACAGATGATTACTGCCTTAGTGGTGTTGCCGCGCCGGTTCACCCATAGATAACCAGCTGTAGCTTTTGCTGTTGGTGGGCCGCTTTCCGCTAAGTTGACTGTCCCTTCTGGGTCGTTCAGACCCGTTCGCGTCGCCCACCACCTGCCATTCGCGACCGCGAAACACCCCCTGTTTTCACCGCTGGGATCATCTGCATGAGCTCATGCGTTGCACGACATGTGCCCTTGACCGCAACCACGGCGACGGCGACGGCGCCCCGCGGCGTCACATCGTCATCGTGATCGACGACTCACGACGCGCTGCGTCGCGCCCGCCGCAACTGCAGCCACAATGCCGATATCAGGAAATAGGCGGCCCCTACCGCCGCATAGCCCGCGATCTTCACGATGGCGGGCGGCATGGACGCGTGGCGCTGCGCGATGAAGAGCACGCCCGCGAGCGCGGATTGCGCGCCGCTCAGGATCATCGCCCACTGCGCGCCGACCTGCTTCCAGCGACGCAGCGCCGTGCCGAGCTGCAGCAAGCCGGAAAGAATCGCCCAGATGCCGAACACCGCGAGCACCGCATGCATGCCGGCATTCAACGCCGGAAAAACCGCCAGCGTCGTGGCCGCGCTGATCGCGACGTTGACCGCCTGGGTGCGGTTCGTCGCCGCTCCGCCGCTGCGGGCGAGGTCGACGAAATTGGCGAGTGCATCCCACGCCGGATAAACGATCAGCAGGATCGCTGCGCCGGCCACGCTCTGCCGGCCGACGGAAAATGCCAGCGCGACCCAGAGCAGCGAGAATATCGCCCGGGAAAAGTAATACCGTTTCAGCCATTGTGCGTCGGCGGGGGCACGGAATTCAGGGGAGTGGTCAGCCATTTGCATTCCTTCGTAAATCGAATCGTCGTTCCGGCCGGCGTGCAGCGTGTCCGCCGTGCGGATGCCGTGCCGACCGGATCACCAGTGCACCGAGTATCGCCATCGTGACGGCCGCCCGCCATCGGTCGGATGTCCGATGGCGAAGGCGCGCCCGCGCGCGCGCCGGGCAGCGGCCGAGATCGCTTCGGGCCAAGTGCGGCGTGCGGCCGATCTGCACGCGCATGCACGGCGCGACGTCGTCGCGTATGATCGTTTTCCCGTTCTCGTGAATGCCCGCGCCCCATCCGATGCCCGACGCCGAAGCCCGTCACGCCCCGCTGCGCATATTCGACGCCGTCCGCGCGCTGGCCTTCATCGGCGATCTCAGCATGGGGCAGCCGACCGATCATTCGCTGCGCACCGGCTGGCTGGCGGCACAGCTCGCGCACGCGGCGGGCTTCGACGCATCGGTGTGCGACACGGCCCGCGAAGTGGCGCTGTTGCGCTGGTCAGGCTGTACCGCGAACGCCGCGGGTTTCGCTCAGGCGTTCGGCGACGATGTCGCGATCCGCGCCGCGATGCTCGAGAACCGGCCCGGCCTCGCCGAAGCGGTCGGCCGCGCCGGCGCCGCGATGATCCCGCTTGCGCAAATTCATTGCGAAGTGTCGGGCGAAGTCGCGCGAATACTGGGCCTCTCCCACGCCACGGAAACCGCGCTGCGGCACATTTTCGAAAGCTGGGACGGCAACGGGTTGCCCGCACGGCTCGCCCGGGAACAGGTGCCGGCCGCCGTGTCGATCGTCACGCTCGCGGGCGACCTCGACGTATTCAGCCGCACGTACGGCATCGAGCAGGCCATCGAATGGATCGGGCAACGCGCGGGCGCACGCTATCCGAGCGCGCTCGTCGAGGCGGCCGCGCACGATGCCGCGCGCTGGCTCGCGGCGCTCGATCACCTGTCGCCCGACGCTCTCGATGCCGCATTGGCCACGCCCGATATGCAAGGCGCGACCTGCGCCGAATTGATCGCGGACGTCATCGATCTGAAACTCCCGTGGATGACCGGATTCTCGCGTTCGGTCGCCGTGACGGCGGCCGCGTGTTACGAGCGCCTGTCGCCGGATGCGGCCGCGCGCGAACGCGTCTACCGCGCCGGGCTGATTCATGGCATCGGCAGGGCTGCGGTGCCGAACGACGTGTGGAACCTGCCGACGCGGCTGCCTGCAAGCGCATGGGAAAAAGTGCGGCTCGTGCCGTACTGGACGGAGCGCGCCGGCAGGCAGACCGGCGCGCTCGGTGAAGCCGCGCTGCTTGCGTCGTATGCGTACGAGCGGCAGGACGGTTCGGGTTATTTCCGCGGCGTGCGCGATGCGGCGCTGACGCTGGAAGCGCGCGTGCTCGCGGCATCGCTGGCGTGGGTCGCGTTGCGCTCGGCCCGCCCGTGGCGGGCGGCGCTCGG
>NZ_JAAGPC010000066.1:0-43996 GCF_017104595.1 Burkholderia sp. Tr-20390
TGCCGCGGCGCAGCGGCAGTCACGACCACCGGGGCCGGTGCGGCCGCCGGCGCGCTGCGCGGCTCGTCGCGCTTCGCCTCGTAGGTCGGCGAATCGAACGGCGTTGGCGCCCCACGCGGCGGCGCGACGCGGCGAATGCCGTCGAAACGCTTGGCCCAGTACGGGTTCGTCAGGTAGTCGAGTCGCACGGTGCCGCCCGTCGACGGTGCGTTGACGAAGCGCAGCTTGCCGACATAGATGCCGACGTGCGAATGCGGCCGTCCGGTCGTATTGAAGAAGATCAGGTCGCCCGGCGCGATCTGGTCGGGCTCGATCGACACGCCACGGCCGCTCATGTCGGCCGTCGTGCGCGGCAGGTTCACGTCGGCCGCCCGGCCGATCACGTAGCGCACGAGCCCGCTGCAGTCGAAGCCGCTCGTCGGCGTGTTGCCGCCCCAGCGATACGGGACGCCGACGAGGCTCATCGCCTGGATCGAGATTTCTTCCTGGCCGACGCTGTGATCGACGAATTTCGGGAAATTGGCGGGGGCGGGGAATGCGCGCGGCGTCGTGATCCTCATGCCCGAATCGGAGCGCGAGGCCGACTGCGGCGGCACGCTGGAGCAGGCCGCAAGCAGGGAAACGACGGCGACGGGGACCCAAATTCGAAGCATGGCGAGGCGGGCGAGCGCGGCGCACTCGCGAATCGTATGACAACAGACAGACCCGATGGTAGACGCTCCGGCGGGGCTTAAGCAACCATTCCTGAGAATTTACTTGAAGTTTCGCGCGTAAACTGCGTTGTTGCGTGACGAAGCGTTACTTACGTCTTCGACCCCAAATAAAAACGGCGCTCCTGAAAGGAGCGCCGCGATGCGTCGAAAACCGGCCGACGGGCCGGCCTGTCGCGTTACAGGATGTCCGACGCGTAGTCGGCGAGCCGCGAGCGTTCGCCGCGCGCGAGCGTCACGTGGCCGCTGTGGCCCCAGCCCTTGAAGCGGTCGACGACGTACGTGAGGCCCGAGCTGCCTTCGGTCAGGTAAGGCGTGTCGATCTGCGCGATGTTGCCGAGGCACACGATCTTCGTGCCCGGGCCGGCGCGCGTGACGAGCGTCTTCATCTGCTTCGGCGTCAGGTTCTGCGCCTCGTCGATGATCAGGTACTTGTCGACGAACGTACGGCCGCGCATGAAGTTCATGCTCTTCACCTTCAGGCGCGAACGGATCAGTTCCTGCGTCGCGGCACGGCCCCATTCGCCCGCAGCGTCGTCGGTCTTCTGCAGCACTTCGAGGTTGTCGTCGAATGCGCCCATCCACGGCTGCATCTTCTCTTCCTCGGTGCCCGGCAGGAAACCGATGTCCTCGCCGACCGGCACGGTCGCGCGCGTCACGATGATCTCGTTGTAGCGCTTGTCGTCGAGCACCTGCGCGAGGCCGGCCGCGAGCGCGACGAGCGTCTTGCCGGTGCCGGCCTGGCCGAGCAGCGTGACGAAGTCGATCTCGGGGTTCATCAGCAGGTTCAGCGCGAAGTTCTGCTCGCGGTTGCGCGCGGTGATGCCCCACACGTTGTTCTTGTGGTGGCTGTAGTCGCGCAGCGTCTGCAGCAGCGCCGTCTTGCCGTTCAGCTCGCGGACGATCGCATGGAACGTCGGCTCGCCGTTCTGCGGCTCGAGATAGACGAACTCGTTGACGAGCATCGACGCGACGAGCGGGCCGGTCACGCGGTAGTACGTGGTGCCCGTCTTCGTGTCCTGCCAGCTCTCCATGCCCTTCGCATGCTTGGTCCAGAAGTCCTGCGGCAGTTCGCGCACGCCGTTGTACAGGAGGTCCTTATCCTCGAGCACCTGGTCGTTGAAGTAGTCTTCCGCGGGCAGGCTGAGCGCGTGCGCCTTGATCCGCATGTTGATGTCTTTCGACACCAGCACGACCTGACGATCGGGCCGGTCGCGCTGCAGCGCGCGCACGACGCCGAGGATCTGGTTGTCGGCCTTGCCTTCGGGCAAGCCTTCGACGGGCGCGATGTCCGCCAGCTTCGTCTGGAAGTACAGGCGGCCGAGCGCCTCGCGGCTGCCGAGGCGCGACAGCGGGATGCCGGCCGTGATCGGGCCGGCATCGGCGACGAGCGCGTCGAGCGTGCGGCTGACCTGGCGTGCGTTGCGCGCGACTTCGGACATCCCCTTCTTGTGGTTGTCGAGTTCCTCGAGCGTCATCATCGGCAGATAGACGTCGTGTTCCTCGAAGCGGAAGAGGCTGCTCGGGTCGTGCATCAGCACGTTGGTGTCGAGCACGAACAGTTTCTGCAGTTCGGCTTCGGCAGGCTTGCGGCTGCGCGACTTCGTCGCGGCGCCGGTATCGCGCGCCGGTGCGGCAGCCGGTTTGTCGGCAGCCGGTTTGTCGTTGCGTGCAACGACGGGTGCCGCGGGTTCGGCGGGCGCCGGCATCGGCTGCAGCAGGGCAGCCGTCTGTTTGGTCTTGCGGCCGCGAGCGGGTGCGCTCGCGGCATCTTGCGCCGAAGACGCGACGGCGCGCAAAGGCGCGGCCGTGTTCGCGGCTTCGGTCATCGGTTGGGCCACGCTCGCCGGACCAAAGTCACCGGCTGTGGATGCGTCCCCTTCGGCGGATTTCTTCGCGGCTTTCGCGGGCCGCGCTTTCGCCTTGTATTCGTCGGGCGGCAGCAGGCTGCCGAGCTTGCTGGGGGGGGTAGGCAAAGGCATGGTGTCCCTCGGGAGGAATCGTGTCGCATGGCGTGCGCCGCTGATCGCATCCTGCGTGACGTAGACGCATGCAGTTTGCGCGCGGTGGCGCACAGGAAGTTCGTCTAGCCGGTTCGCCTAAGTGTCGATCAGCTCCTTGACGCGGTGAGGGCCGGACCGAGGCCCGGCGCGCAATCCATAAAAAAAGCCGCTGCCTCGTCGATAGAGGCATGCGGCTTGGCTGATACGGTCGTAATGCGCGTCAGGTGCCGGCAAGCATCGCAACGAGCACCGGCGCAGCTACGAGAAATATGGGGCGAACTGGCATTCATTGCGGCCCAATATAACGCGCCTCAAAGCGCTTGTACAGCACTTAGCACGTCGTCCACATGACCCGGTACCTTGATGCCGCGCCATGCCTGGCGAAGCACGCCGTCGGCATCGATCAGGAACGTGGATCGCTCGATTCCGCGCACTTCCTTGCCATACATTTTCTTCATCTTGATGACATCGAACAGCGCGCACAGCGCCTCGTCGGCATCGGAAATCAGCGGGAACGGCAGTTCGAGCTTTGCCTTGAAATTGTCATGCGAGCGCAGGCTGTCGCGCGACACGCCGATGACTTCCGCACCGGCTTTCTTGAACTTCGGATAGAGATCGCGGAACTGCAGCCCTTCGGTCGTGCAGCCTGGCGTGTTGTCCTTCGGATAGAAGTACAGCACGAGTTTCTTGCCCTTCAGGTCGGACAGCGAAATGTCGCCGCCCGTGGCCGGTGCGGTGAAATCGGGAACTTGACGGTCAACTTCGACGGACACGTGTTTCTCCTGTTGTTATGGAAAGGCGCCGCTGCGGCGGCGCGGTACGGCGGGGCGTCGCGGCAGCGCGCCGCAAGGGCGCAGCGGCGACGCCGGCTCGTGCGAACTCAGTCGGGCTGGACGATCAGTTCGCCGGAGCGGCCGGGGATTTCGCCCCACGTGACAGGGTACGATGGCAGCGAGTCGCGGTCCAGCGTCGCGTGGTAGTCGCCCATCGTCGCGAACGTATGGCCTTGCGCGCGCCAGCCGGCGAGCAGTTGCTCGAACACGGGCGCGAGCTTCTGGCCTTCCAGTTCCGCATGCAGCGTGAACACCTGGTCGTGCGGATTGGTTTCGGTGAACTTGAGGATGTGCGCGGCGACGTTGTGCGTGTCGACGCCGTCGATGCCGAGCACTTCGTCGAGCGTCGGCAACGTGGTGGGCATCTGCACGTGCGACAGCGTGCGGCCGTTGACGACGGGCAGGTACGGCGAATGGCCGCGGCCGTCGGATGCGTAGCGCATCCCCCATGCGTCGATCTGCTCGAACGCGGAATCGTTCATCTGCCAGCCGGCCGCGCCGTGCGTGACGGGCGGCGCGCCGAAGACCTCGATGAAGCGCGCGTGACTCTTCTGCATTTCACGCGCGGTCCAGTCGCGATCGCGCGCGCGGACGTTGTCCTGCCAGTACACGTGATCCCACGTGTGGATCCCGCATTCGAAGCCGGCCTCGTGAATCGCGCGCATGTCGGCGATCGCGCGGCGGCCGATGTCGGGGCCCGGCAGCAGGACGCCGTACATCAGCTGCTTCACGCCGTAGTGCTCGACCACCGACGTGCGCGACACTTTCTTCAGGAAGCCGGGGCGGAACACGCGCCGCAGCGCCCAGCCCGTGTGATCGGGCCCGAGGCTGAAGAGGAAGGTCGCGCGCGCATTGAAGCGGTCGAAGATGCGCGCGAGGTTCGGCACGCCTTCGCGCGTGCCGCGCAGCGTGTCGACGTCGATCTTGAGGACGATGCGAGCCAAGCGAACGTCCCGATCAGCCTTGCTGTTCGACGAGCGCGCGTGCGTCGGCGACGTGGCCGCGATACGCTTCGAAGATGTTGCGCAGTGCGTCGTCGAACGTCGCTTGCGGCGCCCAGCCGAGTTCCTGCATCGTGTTGTCGATCTTCGGCACGCGGTTCTGCACGTCCTGGTAGCCGTTGCCGTAGTAGGCGCCGGACGTCGTCTCGACGAGCTTCACCTGCTTGGCCGAATCGGCGTACTCGGGGAATTCCGCCGCCAGTTCGAGCATCTTGTGCGCGAGTTCGCGAACCGAGAAATTGTTCTTCGGATTCCCGATGTTGTAGATCTTGCCCGACGCGACGCCGTCCTTGTTCTCGATGATCTTCATCAGCGCGCTGATGCCGTCGCCGATGTCGGTGAACGCGCGCTTCTGCGAGCCGCCGTCGACGAGGCTGATGTTCTCGCCGCGCACGATGTGGCCGAGGAACTGCGTGACCACGCGCGAGCTGCCTTCCTTCGGCGTGTAGATCGAGTCGAGGCCTGGGCCGATCCAGTTGAACGGGCGGAACAGCGTGAAGTTCAGGCCTTCCATCCCGTAGCCCCAGATCACGCGGTCCATCAGCTGCTTCGAGCACGCGTAGATCCAGCGCGGCTTGTTGATCGGGCCGTAGGTGAGGGCCGATGCATCCGGGTCGAACTGCTCGTCCGAGCACATGCCGTAGACCTCGGAGGTCGACGGGAACACGAGGTGCTTGCCGTACTTGACGGCCGAACGCACGATCGGCAGGTTCGCCTCGAAGTCGAGTTCGAACACGCGCAGCGGTTGCTGGACGTAGGTGGCGGGCGTCGCGATCGCGACGAGCGGCAGGATCACGTCGCACTTCTTCACGTGATACTCGACCCACTCCTTGTTGATCGTGATGTCGCCTTCGAAGAAATGCATCCGCTCGTGGTTGACGAGGTCACCCAGCCGATCGGTCTGCATGTCCATGCCGAACACTTCCCAATCGGTGGTTTCAAGAATGCGCTTCGACAGGTGATGGCCGATGAAGCCGTTCACACCCAGGATCAGGACTTTTTTTGCTTTCATGAATGACGGGAAGAATGAATGAACTGCGCGAATTCCGCGGGCGTCACGACGGTTTCGCTGCCGTCGCGCTGCTGCCACAGCTCGAGAATGGATAGGGCGCGGCTGTCGCCGCAGACGCCGAATAGCGCATTATCGCTTACGTGCAGGCCGGGCGGCAAATCTGCCGCGGCGGCCGCCGCCGCGCTGCCGGGCGCCGCCAGGCGCGCGCGCGCGATCACGAAACGCGTGCCGTCGACGTCCGTGAACGCGCCCGGATAGGGGGGCGCGACCGCGCGCACCAGGTTGTAGACCTGCGCGGCCGGCTTCGACCAGTCGACGCGGCCGTCCTCGGGCTTGCGCCCGCCGTAGTAGCTGCCGGTCGAGAGATCGTTCGGCAGGTGCGGCGCCTCGCCCGCGAGCAGCGCGGGCAGCACGCGCCAGAGCGTCTGCTCGGCGGCGACCGTGACCTTGTCGAACACCTGCGTGGCCGTGTCGTCCGGCAGGATCGGCACCGCGGTCTGGCCGATGATCGCGCCGGCGTCGGGCTTCGCCGCCATCTCGTGCAGCGTCGCGCCGGTTTCGGTTTCGCCGTTCAGCACCGCCCAGTTGGTCGGTACCCGACCCCGGTATTTCGGCAGCAGCGACCCGTGCATGTTGTACGCGCCCTTCGGCGCGATCGCGAGCAGGTCCACCGGCAGCATGTGCCGGTAGTAGAACGAGAAGATGAAGTCCGGCTGCGCGTCGGATACCGCGCGGCGCAGCGCCGGATCGGCGGGATCGGCCGGCGTGACGACCGGAATGCCGTGCTCGGCCGCGACGGACGCGACGCTGCCGAACCAGATGTTCTCGTTCGGGTTGTCCTCGTGCGTGACGACGAGCGCGACGTCGACGCCGCGCGCGAGCAGCACCTGCAGGCAGCGCACGCCGACGTTGTGATACGCGAAGACGACTGCGCGCGGCTTCATTGCGCGGTACCCGTGCGGTTCGCGCCGGCCGGCACCGGCGGCACGCCGTCGTGCTGCTCGAGCACGGCCTGGATCAGGTAGCGCGGCCGTGCACGCACCTGCTGGTAGATGCGGCCGACGTATTCGCCGAGCAGGCCGAGCGCGAAGATGATCACGCCGAGCAGGAAGAACGTGATGGCGAACAGCGTGAACACGCCTTGCACTTCCGCGCCGACGATGAAGCGTCGCACGAGCAGCAGCACGAACAGCGCGGCGGAGCCGAGCGACAGGATCACGCCGATGAACGACAGCCACTGCAGCGGCACGACCGAGAAGCCCGTCACGAGGTCGAAGTTCAGCCGGATCAGGCTGTACAGCGAGTACTTCGACTCGCCGGCGAAGCGCTCCTCGTGCGCGACCTCGATTTCGGTCGGTTTCTGCGCGAACGTGTACGCGAGGGCGGGGATGAACGTGTTGACTTCGCCGCACACGTTGATCGTGTCGATGATGCGGCGGCTGTATGCGCGCAGCATGCAGCCCTGGTCGGTCATCTTGATGCGCGTGATGCGCTCGCGCAGGCGGTTCATCATCTGCGACGCCTTGCGCCGCCACAGGCTGTCCTGGCGCTGCTTGCGGATCGAGCCGACGTAGTCGTAGCCCTCGCGCATCTTCGCGATCAGCTTGCCGATTTCCTCGGGCGGGTTCTGCAGGTCGGCGTCGAGCGTGATGACGATCTCGCCGCGCGATTGCGCGAAGCCGGCGAGGATCGCCATGTGCTGGCCGTAGTTGCCGTTGAGCAGCACGATGCGCGTCGTGTCGGGACGGACGTGGAACTGATCGGCGAGCATCGCGGCCGAGCGGTCGCGGCTGCCGTCGTTGATCAGGATCACTTCGTATGACGTGTCGAGTGCGTCGAGCGCCGGATACAGCCGCGCGAACAGCGCAGCGAGGCCGTCTTCCTCGTTGTACACGGGGATGATGACCGATACTTCGGGCCGGCCGGCGTCCAGGTGCCCGGCGGCCGGATGCCCGGCGCGTGCTTCAAGGTGACTCATGTACGCTTATTTTCCGTATTGTTCACAAATCTGGTTGATGGCGTCGACCACGCGACGCACGTCGCCGTCCGTCATCTGCGTGAAGAGCGGCAGCGTGACGGTCGACGCGCCGTACCGTTCGGCGTGGGGGAACATGCCCTCCTTGAAGCCGCGTGCACGGTACAGCGTGAAAAGATGGATCGCCGGGTAGTGGATGCCCGTGCCGATGCCGCGTTCCTTCATCTGCGCCATGAACTCGGCGCGGGTGATCGTCAGGCGCTCGAGCGGCAGCGTGATCAGGAACATGTGCCAGTTGCCGTTCTCGAATTCGGCGATCGGCAGGCCGACGCCGAGCTTCACGGCTGCACTGCCGTCGAAGGCGGCGAAGTAGGCACGCGCAAGCGCGCGGCGCTGCGCGGTGAAGCGTTCGAGGTGCGGCAGCTGGCCGAGGCCGACGCGCGCGGCGACGTCGGTCAGGTTGTACTTGCCGCCGAGCACGTCGCAGTCCATCCCGTCGAAGCCCGTGCGCGTGATGCCCTGCAGCCGGTACTTCTGCGCGAGCGTCGCTTCTTCCTCGTTGTTCAGCACAAGTGCGCCGCCTTCGATCGTCGTCAGGTTCTTGTTCGCGTGGAAGCTGAACGACACGATGTCGCCGATCGCGCCGATGCGCTTGCCGTTCCACGTCGAGCCGAACGCCTGCGCCGCGTCCTCGATCACGCGCAGCTTGTGCGCGCGCGCAATGGCGTACAGGCGGTCCATGTCGACCGGCAGGCCGGACAGGAACACGGGGATGATCGCCTTCGTGCGCGGCGTGATCGCCTGCTCGAGCTTGTCGAGGTCGATGTTGCGCGTGACGGGATCGATGTCGGCGAACACGGGCGTCGCGCCCGTCTCGAGGATCACGTTGCTGGTCGAGACCCACGACGCCGGCGTCGTGATGACTTCGTCGCCGGGGCCGACGCCCGCAATGCGCAGGCCGATCTCCAGCGTGCAGGTGCCCGAATTGAACGCGCGGACCGGACGGCCGCCGCAGTACTCGGACAGCGCCGCTTCGAATTTCTGGCTCTGCGGGCCGGTGGTGATCCAGCCCGAGCGCAGCACGTCGACGACGCCCTGGATGGTTTCCTCATCGATCTCGGGGCGGGTGAACGGCAGAAACGGAGCGGTAGTCTGGCTCATGTACGCTTTTGGCCTGTAATGGCGTGTAATAAAAGGGTCGGGCGATCCCGGCCGAAACCGGCATTAAACACCGGTTGGCGGAATCGCACCGTGATTTTTTGTAGGCAGACGCTTAATGCGCGCGGCGGGCGTGCTCAGCTTCGCGCGAGCACCAGCACGCCGATCAGGATGATGCCGATGCCGACGAGCCGCTGGACCGACAGCACTTCGCCGAACAGGTACCAGGCCGCGAATGCGTTGACGACGTAGCCGAGCGACAGCATCGGGTACGCGATCGACACGTCGACCCGCGACAGCCCGACGATCCAGACCACGACGCTCAGCACGTAGCAGCCGAGGCCGCCGATGATCGGCAATTGGGTCGCGATCTTCAGGCCGACCGGGACAATGTTCGCACGGCTGAATTCGAAGTGTCCAACGGCGTTGACGCCGGCTTTCAGCAGAAGTTGCGCACAGGCGTTGAGCATCACGCCGGTGATGATGCAGACGAACGAAACGGGATTCATGCAGCGGGCGTCCTTACGATTGCGGTTTCTCGACGATCACGCGGCGGTTGTCGCGTGCAATCACGCGCATCGGCACGCCTTGCTTGACCAGGTTGTCGTACTCGCCGGGCGGCATGATCGCGAGCGCATGGGTTTCCTGCTTCCAGCGCGTGATCCACTCGTCGACGGTCGGAATCCACTTGTTCGGCTCCATCGAGATCCCGAACGCGAGCTCGTCCTGGCGCTGGACCATGATCGTCGTGTGGCCCATGTAGAACGGGAACGTGTGATCGAGCATCTCGATCGAGTAGAACGGCGTGTCGGCCGGCAGTTTCGCCAGTTCGGCGCGCACGGTGGGCGCGAGCAGCGCGCCGGAGCTGTAGCGGCCGAATTCGTCGTGACCGGTGCCGCCGATCGTGCCGAACGCGAGCCAGGCGGCGCCGAAGGCCGCGAGCGCGGCGGCCACGCCCGCGCGGCGGTTCAGCCATGCGGCCGCGAGGGTCAGCGCGGCCGCGACCGCGAGGCCCGCGTACAGCCACATCTGGAACGCGCGGTACAGCGCGTTCGGCGTGCGGGCATCGCCCTGGTACGCGAGGAAGATGATCCCGAACGCCGCGACGACGAGGAACACGAGGTAGCCGAGCAGGTGGCGGCGGAACCGGTCGGCGCTGATCAGCGGCAGGTACGCGCCGATGATCAGCGCGAGCGCCGGCGCGACCGGCAGCACGTACGAGATCAGCTTCGAATGCGACGCGCTGAAGAACAGGAAGATGAATGCGCTCCAGATCAGCAGCACGAGCATCGGAGAGAAGCCGTTCGGCTGGCGCGGCATCCGCAGCGCATGGCGGATGCTCTGCCACGCGACCGACAGCCACGGCAGGAAGCCGACCAGCAGCACGGGCACGAAGTAGTAGAGCGGGCCCGGGCGGTTCTGCTCCGGGGTCAGGTACCGGCGGAACTGCTGGACGATGAAGAAGAAGTTGAAGAACTCGGGGTTGCGCTGCTGGACGAGCACGAACCAAGGCGTGACGATCGCGAAGAAGATCACGAGGCCGCTCACCAGGTACAGGCGCTTCCATAGCGCCCAGTCGCGCGCGATCAGCGTATAGAGCACGAGCACGGCGCCGGGGAGGATCAGGCCGACGAGGCCCTTCGACAGCACCGCGAACGCCATTGCGGCCCAGCATGCCCACATCCAGCCGCGTGCCGCGGCCGGGCGCAGCCCGGGCCGCTGCGCGAGCAGCAGCGAGCACAGCGACAGCGCCATCCAGAACGCGAGCCCCATGTCGAGCGCGTTGAAGTGGCCCATCAGGTTCCAGTACGGCGACGACGCGAGCACGACGGCGGCGAGGAAGCCCGACAGCGGGTTGAACAGGCGCGCGCCGGTGTAGCCGACCAGCAGGATGCCGGCGAAGCTCGCGACGGCCGTGTAGAGGCGCGCCTGCCATTCGCCGATGCCGAACCACGCGAACGTGAGCGCGTTCAGCCAGGTCTGCAGCGGCGGCTTCTCGAAATACTTGTAGCCGTTGTAGCGCGGCGTGATCCAGTCGCCGGTGACGAACATCTCGCGCGCCATTTCCGCATAGCGGCCCTCGTCGCTCGGGATCAGGTGGCGCAGCCCGAGCGGCGCGAACCAGACGATCGCGAGCGCGATGACGAGGAGGACGAGCGTGATGCGATTGAGCGGTAGCCTCGACGGCGTATCGTTCATGGATTTTCAGCCTGTTGGTTATTGTGACGGGCCGCCGGCGGGTTGCGCCGGGGGCGGGCGGCCTGGCCGGGCCGATCCGGGGGATCGACCCGCTGCGCCGGCCCGAGTTTTACCGCATCGGGGATTAACGTTCAATTAAGAGCGCGGCGGCGACTTTGCGGCCCTCGGCCATCAGGATGTTGTAGGTGCGGCAGGCCGCCTGGAAATCCATCGTCTCGACGCCGATCCGCTTCGCCGTGAGCGCCGCGACGAGCCGCGGGTGCGGGAAGCGCAGCCGCGCGCCGCTGCCGAAGATCACGAGTTCGGGTGTCGGGTCGAGCAGCATCGCGAAATGCTCGGGCGCGAGCGCGTCGAACGACGACACGGGCCATGCCTGGACCGGCGCGCCGGGCAGCACGATGACGCTCGTTTCATGGCGTTCGAGATTGACGTCGACATAATCGGGGCCGTAGCCGGTGACGGTGTTGAGCGCGCCGCTCGTGTCCTGGTGCAGTTTCAAATCGGTATTCCGCGGTTCCGTAGGGGGAATGTATCGCAGGGCCACACGGGCCCGGATGGCCGGTTTCGCTTGCCCGAGCACACGGGACGCCTGACGGCGCGGGCCCGGCGCGGCTATGGTGCATTGCGAAAGTCAGCCAAAATCCGCTAAATTATAACTTTTTGGTCGCCCCCGGGCGCCACTTGCGTCGCGCGTCGCCACAAGCCGCGCCCGACCGCCCGCTTTTTCCCCAGTCTAGACAGCGCGCACAGACCGGCCGCTTTCCAGTTTTGATCCCGTCCCCCGGCCGCAAGGCCAACCCAGGAACCGTGTCGTCGTGAAACCGATTCAGAAGTCGAACAAGCTGCTCAACGTCTGCTACGACATCCGTGGCCCGGTGCTCGAGCACGCGAAGCGCCTCGAGGAAGAAGGCCACCGCATCATCAAGCTGAACATCGGCAACCTCGCGCCGTTCGGTTTCGACGCGCCGGACGAGATCATCCAGGACATGATCCGCAACCTGCCGACGTCGTCTGGCTATTCGGATTCGAAGGGCGTGTTCTCGGCGCGCAAGGCCGTGATGCACTACACGCAGGAAAAGGGCGTCGTGGGCGTCGGCCTCGACGACATCTACATCGGCAACGGCGCGTCCGAGCTGATCGTGATGGCCACCCAGGCGCTCTTGAACGACGGCGACGAAGTGCTGCTGCCCGCGCCCGACTACCCGCTGTGGACGGCGGCGGTCAGCCTGTCGGGCGGCACGCCGGTGCATTACGTCTGCGACGAGCAGAACGCGTGGATGCCCGATCTCGACGACATCCGCCGCAAGATCACGCCGAACACGAAGGCGCTCGTCGTGATCAACCCGAACAACCCGACGGGCGCGCTTTATTCGGACGAATTGCTGCTCGAACTGCTCGAGATCGCGCGCCAGCACGGGCTGATCGTGTTCGCCGACGAGGTGTACGACAAGATCGTCTACGACGGCCTCGAGCACACGGCCCTGGGTTCGCTGTCGGAGGACGTGATCACCGTCACGTTCAACAGCCTGTCGAAGAGCTATCGCTCGTGCGGCTATCGCGCGGGCTGGATGGCCGTGTCGGGCCTCGGCGGCGACAACCGCCGGCACGCGAAGGATTACCTCGAAGGGCTCGGCATCCTGTCGTCGATGCGCCTGTGCGCGAACGTGCCCGGGCAGTTCGCGATCCAGACGGCGCTCGGCGGCTACCAGAGCATCAACGAGCTGATCGTGCCGAGCGGGCGCCTGTACAAGCAGCGCGAGCTCGCGTACGACATGCTCACGTCGATCCCGGGCGTGACCTGCGTGAAGCCGCAGGCCGCGCTGTACATGTTCCCGCGCCTCGACCCGAAGCTCTATCCGATCCAGAACGACCAGCAGTTCATTCTCGACCTGCTGCTCGAGGAGCGCGTATTGCTCGTACAGGGCACGGGCTTCAACTGGACGACGCCGGATCACTTCCGCGTGGTCTTCCTGCCGAACCTCGACGACCTGACCGATTCGATCAACCGGATCGCACGCTTCCTCGACGGCTACCGCAAGCGCCATTCGGCCTGAGCGGCACGGCCACACGGACTCACTACTACTTACTCATTCGATCACACGCAGCATGGAACCGATCAAAGTTGGCCTGTTGGGCTTCGGCACGGTGGGCAGCGGCACCTTCACGGTGCTGGGCCGCAACCAGGAAGAAATCAAGCGACGCGCGGGGCGCGGCATCGAGGTGACGCGCATTGCGGTGCGCAACCCGGCCAAGGCGCTGGCTGCGCTCGGCGGCGACGCCGGCGCCGCGCAGATCACCGACGATTTCAATTCGGTCGTCGATGATCCGTCGATCGCGATCATCGCCGAGATGATCGGCGGCACGGGCATCGCGCGCGAGCTCGTGCTGCGCGCGATCGCGAACGGCAAGCACGTCGTGACGGCCAACAAGGCGCTGCTCGCGGTGCACGGCACCGAGATCTTCGAGGCCGCGCGCGCGAAGGGCGTGATGGTCGCGTTCGAGGCGGCCGTCGCCGGCGGCATCCCGATCATCAAGGCGCTGCGCGAAGGCCTGACCGCGAACCGCATCCAGTACATCGCGGGCATCATCAACGGCACGACCAACTACATCCTGTCGGAAATGCGCGATCGCGGGCTCGACTTCGCGACCGCGCTGAAGGCCGCGCAGGAGCTCGGCTACGCGGAAGCCGATCCGACCTTCGACATCGAAGGCGTCGACGCCGCGCACAAGGCGACGATCATGAGCGCGATCGCGTTCGGCGTGCCGGTGCAGTTCGAGCGCGCGTACGTCGAGGGCATCAGCAAGCTCGACGCGACCGACATCCGCTACGCGGAAGAACTCGGCTACCGGATCAAGCTGCTCGGCATCACGCGCCGCGCCGAAAACGGCATCGAGCTGCGCGTGCACCCGACGCTGATCCCGGAGAAGCGCCTGCTCGCGAACGTCGAAGGCGCGATGAACGCGGTCGTCGTGCACGGCGACGCGGTCGGCACGACGCTGTACTACGGCAAGGGCGCGGGCGCGGAGCCGACCGCATCGGCCGTGGTCGCCGATCTCGTCGACGTCACGCGCCTGCACACGGCGGACCCGGAGCATCGCGTGCCGCACCTCGCGTTCCAGCCCGACAGCCTGTCGAACACGCCGATCTTGCCGATCGAGGAAGTGACGAGCGGCTACTACCTGCGCCTGCGCGTTGCCGACCAGACCGGCGTGCTGGCCGCGATCACGCGCATCCTCGCCGAATCGGGCATCTCGATCGACGCGTTGCTGCAGAAGGAGTCGGAGCAGGTCGACGACGCGAAGGGCGAAACCGACATCATCCTGATCACGCACGTCACGGTCGAGAAGAACGTGAATGCGGCGATCGCGCAGATCGAGAGCCTGGCGACGGTGGTCTCGAAGGTGACGAAGCTGCGCATGGAAGCGCTGAACTGAGCTGAGGACGACATGAACTACATCTCCACGCGCGGCGCCGGCATCGGCGAGCGCCACACGTTCTCCGACATCCTGCTCGGCGGTCTCGCGAAGGACGGCGGGCTCTACCTGCCGGCCGAGTATCCGACGGTGTCCGCCGACGAGCTCGCACTCTGGCGCACGCTGTCGTACGCGGATCTCGCGTTCGAGATCCTGTCGAAGTTCTGCGACGACGTGCCGGCCGACGACCTGCGCGCGATCACGCGCCGCACGTACACGGCCGACGTGTACCGCAACACGCGCCATGGCGAGAACGCGTCCGACATCACGCCGCTGAAGACGCTCGGTACCGAGAACGGCGCGCCGATCTCGCTGCTCGAACTGTCGAACGGCCCGACGCTCGCGTTCAAGGACATGGCGATGCAGTTGCTCGGCAACCTGTTCGAGTACACGCTCGCGAAGCACGGGCAGTCGCTGAACATTCTCGGCGCGACGTCCGGCGACACGGGCAGCGCGGCCGAATACGCGATGCGCGGCAAGGCCGGCGTGCGCGTGTTCATGCTGTCGCCGCACAAGAAGATGAGCGCGTTCCAGACGGCCCAGATGTTCAGCCTGCAGGATCCGAACATCTTCAACCTCGCGGTCGAAGGCGTGTTCGACGATTGCCAGGACATCGTGAAGGCCGTGTCGAACGATCACGCGTTCAAGGCACAGCAGAAGATCGGCACGGTCAACTCGATCAACTGGGCACGTGTCGTCGCGCAGGTCGTGTACTACTTCAAGGGTTACTTCGCGGCGACCCGGTCGAATGACGAGCGCGTGTCGTTCACGGTGCCGTCGGGCAACTTCGGTAATGTCTGCGCAGGCCACATCGCGCGGATGATGGGGTTGCCGATCGCGAAGCTCGTGGTCGCGACCAACGAGAACGACGTGCTCGACGAGTTCTTCCGCACGGGCGCGTATCGCGTGCGCAGCGCCGAGAACACCTATCACACGAGCAGCCCGAGCATGGACATCTCGAAGGCGTCGAACTTCGAGCGCTTCGTGTTCGACCTGCTCGGCCGCGATCCGGCGCGCGTGATGCAGCTGTTCCGCGACGTCGAGGAGAAGGGCGGCTTCGATCTCGCGGCGAGCGGCGATTTCTCGCGCGTCGCCGAGTTCGGTTTCGTGTCGGGCCGCAGCAGCCACGCGGATCGCATCGCGACGATCCGCGACGTGTTCTCGCGCTATGACACGATGATCGACACGCATACGGCCGACGGCGTGAAAGTCGCGCGCGAGCATCTCGACGCGGGCGTGCCGATGGTCGTGCTCGAGACGGCGCAGCCGATCAAGTTCGGCGAGACGATTCGCGAAGCACTCGATCGCGAAGCCGAGCGGCCGGCCGCATTCGACGGTCTCGAGGCGCTGCCGCAGCGTTTCGAGGTCGTGAAGGCCGACGCGCAGCAGGTGAAGGACTTCATCGCCGCCCATACGGGCGCATGACGCACGGCCGGGCCTGCGGGCCCGGTTGAGCGGGACGGCCGGAACGCCGATTCGTCGAACGGATCGGGGTTCCGGCCGTTTCGTTTGACGGTGCCGCGCGGCTATCGACGCGCTACACCGAAACAAGTGTCAGACCGGCGTGCTCGCGCGAATCACAGTTTCCGCATGTCGGCCATATCGCGCGCCCGCGCGACGGCGTCGCTACAATGACGTATTGAATCCAACGATCCCCGATTCCATCGATGTCGAACCCGAATCCCGCGGCGCCGCGCGCGCCGATGCTGTCGACCGCCGAGGCACTCGCCGCGCTGCTCGATGCCGCGAAGCCGTTGCCCGGCGCCGAAACCGTCGCCACGCTCGACGCGCTCGGCCGCGTGCTGACGGCCGACGTGAGCTCGCCGCTCGACGTGCCGCCGATGCATACGAGCGCGATGGACGGCTATGCGGTGCGCGTCGCCGACCTGCTGCATGGCGAGCGGCGCTTGCCGGTGTCGCAGCGCATTCCGGCCGGTCATCCGGCCGCGCCGCTTGCTGCCGGCACGGCCGCGCGGATCTTCACCGGCGCGACGGTGCCGCCCGGCGCCGACGCCGTCGTGATGCAGGAACAGACGTCGGCCGACGGCGATGCAGTCGAGATCCTGCACACGCCGAAGGCCGGTGAATGGATCACCGCGCAGGGCGCGGATATCCGGCAGGGCTCGGTGATCCTGCCCGCCGGCACGCGGCTCACGCCGCAGGCGCTCGGCCTGGCCGCGTCGGTCGGCTGCGCGCAATTGCCGGTTGCGCGGCGGATTCGCGTCGCGGTGTTCTTCACCGGCGACGAACTGACGATGCCGGGCGAGCCGCTGAAGCCCGGCGCGATCTACAATTCGAACCGCTTCACGCTGCGCGGGCTGCTGGAGCGGCTCGGCTGCCACGTGACCGACTACGGGATCGTGCCCGATTCGCTCGCCGCGACGCGCGACACGCTGCGCGAGGCTGCACGCGATCACGACGTGATCCTGACGAGCGGCGGCGTGTCGGTTGGCGACGAGGATCACGTGAAGCCGGCCGTCGAGGCCGAAGGGCGGCTCGCGCTGTGGCAGATCGCGATGAAGCCCGGCAAGCCGCTTGCGTACGGCGCGGTGCGCCGCGGCGACGATCGCCCTGACGCGCACTTCATCGGACTGCCCGGCAACCCGGTATCGAGCTTCGTCACGTTCCTGCTGTTCGTGCGGCCGTTCCTGCTGCGCCTGTCCGGCGTGCGCGATGTCGCGCCGCGCGCGCTGTCGCTGCGTGCCGACTTTTCGCAAAACAAGGGCGACCGGCGCAACGAATTCCTGCGTGCGCGCGTCAACGCGGCCGGCGGCCTCGACCTGTTCCCGAACCAGAGCTCGGCGGTGCTGACGTCGACGGTGTGGGGCGATGGCCTGATCGACAATCCGCCGCAGCACGCGATCAGCGCCGGCGAGACCGTGCGTTTCATTCCGTTTTCCGAACTGCTGTCGTAACGCGACGGCTTCCCGAACCATGAAGATTCAACTGAAATTTTTTGCAAGCGTGCGCGAGGCACTGGGTGTCGCCGACGAGCAGGCCGACGTGCCGGACAGCGTCACGACCGTGGGCGACGTGCGCGCGTGGCTGCGCGTGCGCGGCGGTGCGTGGGCCGAGACACTCTCGGAAGGGCGCGCACTGCGCATGGCGTGCAATCACGAAATGACCGATCCCGACACGCGGCTCACCGAAGGCTGCGAAGTCGCGTTCTTTCCGCCGGTGACGGGCGGGTGAGGCGCCGGCGATGGCAACGGTACGAATCCAGACCGACGACTTCGACCTGAACGCCGAGGTCGCGGCGTTGCGTGCGCGCAACCCGAAGATCGGCGCGGTCGCGTGCTTCGTCGGCACGGTGCGCGACCTGAACGAAGGCGATTCGGTGGCCGCGATGGAGCTCGAGCACTATCCGGGGATGACCGAGAAGGCGCTCGAGAAGATTGCCGCCGAGGCCGGCCGGCGCTGGCCGGGCATCGACGTCGCGATCGTGCATCGTGTCGGCCGGCTCCTGCCGCTCGACCAGATCGTAATGGTCGCAACGGTGGCGTCGCACCGCGGCGATGCGTTCGCGTCGTGCGAGTTCGTGATGGACTACCTGAAGACCGAAGCGCCGTTCTGGAAGAAGGAAACGACGCCGGATGGCGAGCGCTGGGTCGATGCGCGCAGCACCGACGATGCCGCGCTCGCGCGCTGGGGCATCGAATCGGGGAACACACGGCGCTGAGCGTGGCGCCAGGGTAATGCGGCGCTATGCCGCATGCGCGCCAAGCGTCGCGCGTGACGGCTGCCCGTTACGCGTCCGGATCGCCGCTGCGCCCGATGATCTTCATCGGAAACGGCTCACCGCGGGCACGCGACGGCAACGCGTGCGGATCGTCGCCTGCATCGCGACGGCGCGGCGCGATCGCGTCGAGCAGCGCCTGCTGCTCGGGCGGAATCGGGTAGTCCCAGCCGAACCGGCTCAACTGGAGGCTCTGCGCGATCCGCAGCGCCGGCTCCATGAAGCGGATCGCCGCGGGCGGCGCGTAGCGCGCCTCGACGGTCTTCAGGAACAGCGACAGCCAGCGGCTGAAATGGGCCGGCTCGATCCCGTCGAGCGGCTGGTGCGCCTGCTGCACGTTGCCGCGATAGCCCTTGGTGCCGAGCACGAGGCTCGACCAGAACGTGACCATCTTCGGCAGGTGGTCGTCCCAGCGGCCGGCCAGCTTCGCGTCGAACACGGGCCCGAGCAGCGGATCGGCGCGCACGCGGTCGTAGAACGCGTAGACGAGATCGCGGATGTTCGCTTCGGTCGGCTCGGTGTCGCGTGGGCGGGCCGGTGCGGTTTCGGGCGAGGCGGGCAGGACGGTCATGGCAAAAGGGCCGGCAGAAATAGGCAACGACAGGGGCGGCGCGGGCATCGAGTAGGACACCGGCCGAATTTTGACGCAAAATAGCGTCCAACACCCCTGAAAAACGTGTAAGTGTCACGCATCTTATTGCGCGCGCGCCATCCCGGCAACCCGGGGCCGCGGAGCAGGGCCGTCAGCCGGCCTCGTGCGCATCCCGGTCGGCCCGGCTCACGTCATCGGGGCACGATCGATTTTTTCCGTATTCGCCCATGAGACTCACCGACTACACCGACTATTCGCTGCGCGTGATGCTGTACCTTGCCGTGCGCGGCGAGGGGCTCGCTACGATCCAGGAGATCTCGGACGCCTACGGCATCTCGAAGAACCATCTGATGAAAGTCGTGCAGCAGCTCGGCGAGCTGGGGTGGGTCGACACCGTCCGCGGTCGCAATGGCGGGCTGCGGCTGTTCCCGGAATCGTTGCAACTGACCGTCGGCGAGGTCGTGCGTGCGACCGAGAGCGATTTCGCGCTGGTCGGCTGCTTTTCGGCCGAGGGCGAATCGCGCGGCTGCGTGATCGAGCCGCATTGCCGGCTGAAGGGCGTGCTGGCGGCCGCGCGCGATGCATTTTTCGCCGAACTCGACCGTCACACGCTCGGCGAACTGATCGAGCCCGCTTCGCCGCTCGCCGCGTTGCTCGGCATCCACCCGGTCGTGCGCCTGCGCGCCGAGCCTTTGCCGGAAGACGCACCAGCGTCCGTCGAGCCGCCGTCGACGGCCGGCTGATACGCGCTCGCCGCGCGTCTCGATCCGGCCGTGGCCCGTGCCGGGGCCGCTTCAAGGATATCCATCGATTTTTGCGCTGAATCAACCCGAATTTCGCTTGAAAGCCGCATAACCATCCTCATCTTGGTGGTAATCGAAAATTGGAGGTCTCGACTAAATGAGAATCGACAAGCTCACCACCAAGTTCCAGGAAGCACTCGCGGACGCGCAAAGCCTCGCGGCAGGCCGCGACAATCAATACATCGAACCCGTTCACGTTCTCGCGGCGCTGGTCGCGCAGCAGGACGGTTCCGCCCGCTCGCTGATGTCGCGCGCGGGCGTTCACATTCAGGCGCTGCAAGGCGCGCTGAACGAGGCCATCTCGCGCCTGCCGCAAGTGACGGGCACGGGCGGCGACATCCAGATCGGCCGTGAACTGGCCGGGCTGCTGAACCAGGCCGACAAGGAAGCGCAGAAGCTCAACGACACGTTCATCGCGAGCGAGATGTTCCTGCTCGCCGTGTCCGACGACAAGGGCGATGCCGGCAAGCTCGCCCGCCAGCACGGCCTCACGCGCAAGGCGCTCGAAGCCGCGATCGCCGCGGTGCGCGGCGGCTCGCAGGTGCACAGCCAGGACGCGGAAAGCCAGCGCGAGGCGCTGAAGAAATACACGGTCGACCTGACCGAGCGCGCCCGTGCGGGCAAGCTCGATCCGGTGATCGGCCGCGACGACGAAATCCGCCGTTCGATCCAGATCCTGCAGCGCCGCACCAAGAACAACCCGGTGCTGATCGGCGAGCCGGGCGTCGGCAAGACGGCGATCGTCGAAGGGCTCGCGCAGCGGATCGTCAACGGCGAAGTGCCCGAGACGCTGAAGGGCAAGCGCGTGCTGTCGCTCGACATGGCCGCACTGCTCGCCGGCGCGAAATATCGCGGCGAATTCGAGGAGCGCCTGAAGGCGGTGCTCAACGACATCGCGAAGGACGAAGGCCAGACAATCGTCTTCATCGACGAAATCCACACGATGGTCGGCGCGGGCAAGGCCGAAGGCGCGATGGATGCGGGCAACATGCTGAAGCCGGCGCTGTCGCGCGGCGAGCTGCACTGCATCGGCGCGACCACGCTCGACGAATACCGCAAGTACATCGAGAAGGATGCCGCGCTCGAGCGCCGCTTCCAGAAGGTGCTCGTCGACGAGCCGAGCGTCGAGGCGACGATCGCGATCCTGCGCGGGCTGCAGGAGAAGTACGAACTGCACCACGGTGTGGACATCACCGACCCGGCGATCGTCGCCGCGGCCGAGCTGTCGCACCGCTACATCACCGACCGTTTCCTGCCGGACAAGGCCATCGACCTGATCGACGAAGCGGCTTCGAAGATCAAGATGGAAATCGATTCGAAGCCCGAAGAGATGGACAAGCTCGACCGCCGCCTGATCCAGCTGAAGATCGAACGCGAAGCCGTGAAGAAGGAGCAGGACGAAGCGTCGCAGAAGCGCCTGCAGCTGATCGAGGAAGAGATCGAGCGTCTCGGCCGCGAATATGCGGACCTCGAGGAAATCTGGACCGCCGAGAAGGCCGCGGTGCAGGGCAGCGCGCAGCTGAAGGAAGAGATCGAGAAGGTGCGGGCGGACATCGCGCGGCTGCAGCGTGACGGCAAGCTGGAGAAGGTTGCCGAGCTGCAGTACGGCAAGCTGCCGCAGCTCGAGGCGCAGCTGAAGCAGGTCACGCAGGCCGAAGAGCAGGAGCAGCACAACCCGACGCGGCCGCGCCTGTTGCGCACGCAGGTTGGCGCCGAGGAAATCGCGGAAGTCGTGTCGCGTTCGACCGGGATTCCGGTGTCGCGGATGATGCAGGGCGAACGCGAGAAGCTGCTGCACATCGAGGAAAAGCTGCACGAGCGCGTGGTCGGCCAGGACGAGGCGATCAGCGCGGTGGCCGACGCGATCCGTCGTTCGCGCGCCGGTCTCGCCGATCCGAACCGTCCGTACGGCTCGTTCCTGTTCCTCGGCCCGACCGGTGTCGGCAAGACCGAGCTGTGCAAGGCGCTGGCATCGTTCCTGTTCGACTCGGAAGAGCACCTGATCCGCATCGACATGAGCGAGTTCATGGAGAAGCACAGCGTCGCGCGGTTGATCGGCGCGCCGCCGGGCTATGTCGGCTACGAGGAAGGCGGCTACCTGACGGAAGCCGTGCGCCGCAAGCCGTACAGCGTGATCCTGCTCGACGAGATCGAGAAGGCGCATCCGGACGTGTTCAACGTGCTGCTGCAGGTGCTCGACGACGGCCGCATGACGGACGGGCAGGGACGCACGGTCGACTTCAAGAACACGGTGATCGTGATGACGTCGAACCTCGGCTCGCAGGTCATCCAGGCGATGACGGGTGCGCCGCAGGAAGAGATCAAGGACGCCGTGTGGCTCGAGGTGAAGCAGCATTTCCGCCCCGAGTTCCTGAACCGGATCGACGACGTCGTCGTGTTCCATGCGCTCGACCGCAGCAACATCGAGTCGATCGCGAAGATCCAGCTCGCACGCCTGCACGACCGGCTCGCGAAGCTCGACATGGCGCTCGACGTGTCGCCGGCGGCGCTCGAACAGATCGCGAAGGTCGGCTACGACCCGGTGTTCGGTGCGCGGCCGCTGAAGCGCGCGATCCAGCAGGAGATCGAGAACCCGGTCGCGAAGCTCATCCTCGCGGGCCGCTTCGGTCCGAAGGACGTGATCCCGGTCGACGTCAACGACGGCCAGTTCGTGTTCGACCGCGTCGTTCACTGATCGCAGGCCTTCGGCCGCCGCCCGGTTCGCGCCGGGCGCGCATAAACAAACACCCCGCCTCGGCGGGGTGTTTGTTTATGGCGCGTCGCAACGACGCAGCGCGTCAGCCCTGCTTGTTGCCGCCGAACATGCCGGCGATCTGCGACAGCGAGCCGAGCACATTCGACGGGTCGACCTGTGCCTGGCCATCGGCCGGCACTGCACCGTCCGGCGTCGCATGGTTGACGACGTGCGGCAGCACCTGCGCGAGGACGGTCGAGGCCATCGACGGATCGACACCGAACTTGCTCGCGAGCGCACCGATCGCGTCCGAGCCGAGCACGTTCTGCAGTGTGTCCGGCGAGATCGGCTGGTTCTGGCCGGTGCCGACCCACGAGCCGATGATGTCGCCGGCGCCGCCGGCCTTGAACTTCTCGATCAGGCCATTCAGGCCGCCCGGCTGGTTGTTGATGAATTCGAGCGCGGTCGTGATCAGCGCGCTTTGCGAGTTGCCGCCGGCCTGGCCGCCGAGCAGACCGCCAACGATGTCGAGGAGACCCATGGTTCTTCACCTTTACCGATAAGGGCGCCACGCCGTGGGCGCCCGTTGAACGAATGCCGCGCGCACGCCGTCGCGCGCGCGGCGCACATCAGGCGCCCGACGCCGCGGCGGCGGAGGCTGCCTTGTCCTTCTTGCTTTTCTTCTTCGAACCCTTCGTCGCTTTTGCCGACGACGCTGCGGCCGGTGCGCTCGCACCCGCATCGGCGGATGCCGCCGCTGCTGCGGCTGCTTTTTCCTTCTTCGTCATGCGCTTGGCCTTGGCCGGCTTCGCCGTATCCGGCGCGCTTGCCGCCGGTGCCGGCGCGGTGGCCGTCGTGCCGGCCGTCGCGGTCGTGGACGGCGACGCCGTGCCTGCCGACGTCGTAGCCGATGTCGTCGCGGCCGGCTTCGACAGCTTCACGCCCTTCGGCGGCGTCGATGCGCCACCGATCGTCAGGCCGTTTTCCTCGAGATGCCCGACCGACTTCGTGCCGAGGCCCTTGACGCGATTAGCGAGATCGTCCGCGTCCTTGAACGGGCCGTTCTTGGTGCGTTCGTCGATGATCGCCTTCGACTTCACGGGCCCGAGACCCTTCACGGACTCGAGCGCGGCCTGGTCAGCCGTGTTGACTTCGACGGCCGCGGCAAGGCCTGCGGCGAGCGACAGCGACAGCGCGACGAACAGCATCAGCAGCTTTTTCAGCATGGCAAAGGCTCCCTGGTTCTGACGGATGAATGGCTGTTGCAACGGACGGCGGCGTGACGCCCGGCCGGGCGTCGCCGTTAAGCATAGGACAAATGCGTGCCCTTTTTAAGACAGGCTGACCGAATCTTGCTGAAGGCTTGCGGTGCTGTAAAGACCAAAACCTGCGCCGGGCGGCGGTTTTGACCATTCTTTACGGTGTCGCCGATGATCGTCGTACTGGCTGTTCGATAGCGCTTGACTTAGAGTGAACTCTAACTCCTAACCTTGTTCCTGCCATGTCGAAAACCGTAACCCAACCTTCCTCTGCCCCCGCCGGCCCGCTGACGATCGGCCAGGTCGCCGAAATGACCGGCCTGTCGACGCATACGCTGCGGTACTACGAGCAGGCCGGCCTGCTGCGCGCGATTTCGCGCACGGCGGCCGGGCACCGGCTCTATGCACCGGCCGACCTCGACTGGCTGGCCTTCGTGATGCGCCTGAAGGCGACCGGCATGCCGATCGCGCAGATGCAGGCGTTCGCGGCGCTGCGCGCGCAAGGCGAGTCGACCTTCGGTGCGCGGCGCAGCCTGCTCGTCGCACATCACGAGGCAGTGCGCGCGCATATCGCGGAGCTGCAGGCGAGCCTCGATGTGATCAGTGACAAGATCGTGAACTATGAGGCACAGGAGCGGGAGATGGCACGACGGGCAAGACCTTCTCACTCTCTCTCGGAACAGGACGGACACAATGGAACGACTCGTTGAAGACCGCTACACGCGTGGCTGGAACAAACTGAAGGAAATCGACGGCGAAGTGGGCGAGCGCGTGATCGCGGCGCTCGCGCCGATCGCGCCGGACTTCGGGCGGCTCCTGGTCGAATTCAGTTTCGGCGACATCTACAGCCGGCCGCAGCTCGACCTGAAAGCGCGCGAGATCGCGACGATCGCGGCGCTGGCCGCGCTCGGCAATGCGCAACCGCAGCTGAAGGTGCATATCGAGGCCGCGCTGAACGTCGGCTGCACGCGCGACGAGATCGTCGAGGTGTTCATGCAGATGGCCGTGTACGCGGGGATGCCGGCCGCGCTCAACGCGCTGTTCGCCGCGCATGAAGTGTTCACGCGGCGCGATGAGGCGGCCGGTAACGCGGCAGATGCGAACGAAGCAGCCGTGCAGCCCGCATGACGAAGCGCGCGTCGGCGCGTCACGCGCGGTGCGGCGCGACGATCCGGTGCTTCGCGATGCGCCGGTACAGCGTCGCGCGCGAGATGCCGAGCGCCTGCGCGGCCGCGTCCGGCCGCCAGCGATGCGCGGTGAGCGCCGCGACGATGCGGCCGCGTTCGTCGTCGGGCAGCGTGCCGGGTACGACGCCGCCGAGTTGCGCGGCGATCTCGGCCGGCAGATCTCGCCGCGTCACGCGCGCGGCGTCGCACACCGCGCACGCATAGCGCAGCACGTTGCGCAATTGCCGCACGTTGCCGGGCCACGGATACGCGGCGAGCTGTTCGGCGAGCGTCGCATCGAGCGTCAGCACGTGGCCGGTGGCCTGCGCTTCCTCGGCGAACACGGCGGCGATCACGTCGCGCACGTCGGCACGCTCGCGCAGCGGCGGCAGTTCGAACGTCGCGCCGCTCAGCCGGTAGTACAGGTCCTCGCGGAACGTGCCGTCGGCCACCATGCGTGCGAGATCGCGGTGCGTCGCGCAGATCACGTCGAGATCGACGCGCACGGGCGTATCGCTGCCGAGCGGCACGACTTCGCCATCGGCGAGCACGCGCAACAGGCGCGTCTGCAGCGCGAGCGGCATGTCGCCGATTTCATCGAGGAACAGCGTGCCGCCGTCGGCGAGCGCGATCTTGCCGCGTGCGCCATGCTTGCGTGCGCCGGTGAACGCGCCGGCCGCATAGCCGAACAGTTCGCTCTCGATCAGCGCTTCCGGCAGCGCGCCGCAGTTGACCGCGACGAACGGCCGCGCACGCCGCGCGCCGGCATCGTGGATCGCACGCGCGAATACTTCCTTCCCCGCACCGGTTTCGCCGAGCACGAGAATCGGCAGCCGCTTGCTTGCGACACGCAGCGCGAGTTCGGCCTGCTGCGCGATATGCGCATCGCTGCTGTGCAGAAACGGCGTCAGCGCGCCGACGTGGCGTTGTGCGCTTCCCGGGCGGCGCGAGGCCGTGCCGGGTTCGCGGCCGGTGCGTCGTAGCGGCGCACGCAGCCGCGCATAGAGCGGCGCACCGGTCGCGCGCAGCCGCAGCGCGACGATCGCATCGAGCCGCGCGGCATCGCGCAGCGGCATCTCGGTCGCATCGAAGATCTCGTCGATATGGCGCGGTTCGCGCAGCGCCGGCAGCGCGTCGCGCGCCTGCCGGTTCGCGGCGACGATGTTGCCGCATTCGTCGAACGCGATCAGCCACTCGGGTTGCGCTTCGACGTAGTGACGATTCGGATGCCCGAACAGGATCCAGTGCTGCGTGGTGCTGTGCACGAAGTAGCCGTCCTCGATCAGCGCCGCGCTCTGCCGCACGAGCTGATAGACGAGACGCTGGCTGTCGCGGCCGTCGGGCGAATGAACGGCCGACGCGTCGAGCACGCCGATCAGCTCGCCGCCCGGCGAGAAGATCGGCGCCGCGCTGCAGGTGAGCGTCGTGAACGCCGCGCGAAAGTGATCCGTCTTGTGCACGGTGATCGGCGCGAGATCGGTCAGTACGTTCGCGACGCCACAGGTGCCTTCCTCGCTTTCCGACCAGCACGAGCCGATGTGCAGGCCCGCATGGCGGAAGTCGTTGCGGCGCTCGCGGTCGATCCGGTAGTCGATCGTCACGCCGTGCGCGTCGGTCAGCATCACGCAGTAGTCGGCGACGCGGATCATGTCGTGCAGCCGCGTCAGGCACTGGCCCGACGCGCGCAGGAAGGCCTCCTCCTTGTCGCGTACTTCGCGCAGCTCGGCCGCGGTCAGCACGCGCGGGCCGATCGACGAAGCGGGGTCGAGGCTGTAACGCTCCAGCGACCGCTGCCACGACGACACGAGGCGCGTGGAGTCGGCCGGCGCGGGCAGGCGTCCGGCGAGCGCGCCGAGCACGCGGTCGGCGTGCTGGGCCTGAGGGACGGCGTAGGGCATGGTCGGCTCCGGTTCCGTACGGCGGGGATGCGATGTTCTTGTAGCACATCCCGTTCGACGGATCACATTGCATCGCAGCACGCGGCGAGCCTGAGACGTTCGTCTCACGGTATCGCGGGCTGTCTCGTGTCGTTGAGACGCGTGCGTGTGCGACAGGCGGAGATCGTCCGGCATGACGCGGCCTGCGCGGCGCCGCGATATGGCGGGGTTTGCGGGCAGGGCGGTGCGCTTGCACCGGCGTCGCGGCGGCCGTTTCGTCGTATCGACGCTGTGAGACGAGCGGGCCGAATGGCCGCGCGCGCCGTGCTTCCCGCGGCGATTCCGGCACACCGGCATTCCCGTCGCGTCAGCATTCACAAGGGTTTCACGTTCATCGCACGCAGGGTGGCACGCCGCTTGCAGAGATCACGGGCAAGTCGGCGCGGTCGCGTCGACGACGATCCGCCGCCCGGCGATGGCAGCGGACGAGACAGGCAGAGCCGCGGCACGCCAACGCACCGCGGCCGGCCAACTGGATGGAGACGAACCCGTGACGATGCCCGTTACCGTCGGCGTGATCGCGAACCCCGCATCGGGGCGCGACATCCGCCGCCTCACGACGCATGCCTCCGTGTTTCCGACGGCGGAGAAGGCAAACATGATCGTGCGCCTGCTGGCCGGCCTCGGCGCGATGGGCGTCGAGCGCGTGCTGACGCTGCGCGACCGGACGGGCATCGCGACGCTGCTGCTGCGTGCGCTCGACACGCACCGTGCGGTCGCGCCGCACGAGCGCTGGCCCGAGGTCGAATTCGTCGACCTGCCGATCACCGATACCGTCGCCGACACCCAGGCCGGCGCCGCGTACCTGCACCGGATGGAAGTCGCGCTGATCGTCGTGCTCGGCGGCGACGGCACCCATCGTGCGGTTGCCGCGCACTGCGGCGCGACGCCGCTCGTCGCGCTGTCCACCGGCACCAACAACGCATTTCCCGAACATCGTGAAGCCACGGTCGCCGGCGTCGCGGCAGGACTCGCCGCGACCGGCGCGGTGCCGGCCGAAGTCGCGTTCACGCGCAACAAGCGGCTCGTCGTGCGCTGCGTGGCGGGCGCGCAGCCGGGGCGCGAGGAGATCGCGCTCGTCGACGTGTGCGCCGCGCGGCAGCGCTTCATCGGCGCCCGCGCGATCTCGGGGGCCGACGACATCGATTCGCTGTACCTGACATTCGCGGAACCGGACGGGATCGGCCTGTCCGCGCTCGGCGGCGCGTGGGCGCCGCTCGAACGCAGCGCGCCGCACGGGCTTGCGATGCGCTTCGCGGCCGAAGGCAAGACGGCCGGCACGCCGCTCGTCGCGCCGATTGCACCGGGCCGCGTGGACCGCGTCGTGATGCGCAGTTGCGAGCGGCTCGAGCCGGGTGCGTGGCAGGCGATTCCGTTCGAACACGGCACGCTCGCGTTCGACGGCGAGCGCGAGATCGAGGTCGCGCGCGGCGATCGCTACGAGATCTCGCTCGACTGGCGCGGGCCGTTGACGGTCGACGTCGGGCGCACGCTGCGCTACGCGTCGTCACGCCAGCTGCTGCGCGATGCCGGCGAGTGGCGCTATTGAGCAATGTTTTACCGAGTGACATTTCGACATCCATAACGATCGACAAGGAGACATCGCCATGACAGCCCCACTCGAAGGACAGGTCGCCATCGTCACCGGCGGCGCGCGCGGCATCGGCCGCGGCATTGCCCTGACGCTTGCCGGCGCGGGCGCCGACATCCTGCTGGCCGACCTGCTCGACGACGCACTCGACGCCACCGCGCGCGAGGTACGCGCGCTCGGCCGCCGGGCGGCGGTTGCGAAGGTCGACGTCACGCAGGCCGCGCAGGTCGACGCGATGGTTGCGCAGGCGCTCGCCGACCTCGGCCGGCTCGACATCCTCGTGAACTGCGCGGGCGTGATCAGCATTCATCCGGTCGACGAACTGACCGAGCGCGACTGGGATTTCGTGATGGACGTGAACGCGAAGGGCACGTTCCTCGGCTGCCGGGCGGCGCTCGCGCCGCTGAAGGCGCAGGGCCGCGGCCGGATCATCAACGTCGCGTCGATCGCCGGCAAGGAGGGTTTTCCGAATCTCGCGCATTACAGCGCATCGAAATTCGCGGTCGTCGGCTTCACGAACGCGCTTGCGAAGGAGGTCGCGCGCGACGGCGTGACCGTCAACGCGATCTGCCCCGGCATCGTGCGGACGTATATGTGGGACCGGCTGTCCGACGAATGGAAGACCGACGGCGAATCGGTCGAGGAATCGTGGCAGCGGCACCAGTTGACGCTGATTCCGCAGGGCCGCGCGCAGACGCCGGAGGACATGGGCCGGCTCGCGCTGTTCTTCGCGACGATGGACAACGTGACGGGCCAGGCCGTGAACGTCGACGGCGGCTTCACGTTCCACTGACGGCCGCCGGCCGTGTAATCCGTCGCCGCGGCCCGGCCGCGGCGGCATTCGCAGTCAGACCTACTCAGGAGACACACATGACCGCTTCGACACAGCTCAGCAGGGACAAACTGCTGGACGCCTACCGGCTGATGCGCACGATCCGCGAATTCGAGGAGCGCCTGCACGTCGAATTCGCGACCGGCGAGATTCCCGGCTTCGTTCACCTGTATGCGGGCGAGGAGGCGTCCGCGGTCGGCACGATACTGCACCTCGGGCTCGACGACTACGTCGCGACCACGCACCGCGGCCACGGGCATTGCATCGCGAAGGGCGTCGACGTGCACGGGATGATGGCCGAGATCTACGGCAAGAAGACGGGCGTCTGCCACGGCAAGGGCGGCTCGATGCACATCGCCGACCTGTCGATGGGGATGCTCGGCGCGAACGGGATCGTCGGCGCGGGCGGCCCGCTTGTCTGCGGCGCCGCGCTCGCCGCGAAGCACAGGAAGACCGGCGGCGTCGGCGTGTGCTTCTTCGGCGACGGCGCATCGAACCAGGGCGTGATCTTCGAATCGATGAACCTCGCGTCGGTGTGGCGGCTGCCCGCGATTTTCGTGGCCGAGAACAACGGCTATGCGGAGGCGACGTCGTCGAGCTGGTCGGTCGCGACCGACAACATCGCCGATCGCGCGAACGGGTTCGGGATGCCGGGCGTGATCGTCGACGGCTTCGACTTCTTCGCGGTACATGAAGCGCTCGGCGAAGCCGTCGAACGCGCGCGCAACGGCGGCGGCCCGACGCTCGTCGAGGTGAAATTCACACGCTATTTCGGCCACTTCGAAGGCGATGCGCAAACCTATCGCGCACCGGGGGAAGTGCAGAAGCTGCGCGACGAGAAGGACTGCCTGAAGCATTTCGAAACGCGCGTCGTGCGGGCCGAAGCGCTGACGACCGCCGACCTGCGCGCGGTCGATGCGCAGGTGAAGGCGCTGATCGACGATGCGGTCGCGCAGGCCAAGGCCGCGCCGGTACCCGACGCCGCCGACCTGCTGACCGACGTCTACGTGTCGTACCCGTGAGCGCGGCCTGATACCGCGGCCGGCACGGCGAACCGAACATTCCAGGAGACAGACATGGCAAGGAAGATCACTTATTCGCAGGCGATCAACGAAGCGCTCGCGCAGGAAATGGCGCGCGACGACAGCGTGATCGTGATGGGCGAGGATAATGCGGGCGGCGCGGGCGCGCCGGGCGAGGACGACGCGTGGGGCGGCGTGCTCGGCGTGACGAAGGGGCTGTTCCACAAGTTTCCGGGCCGCGTGCTCGATACGCCGCTGTCGGAGGGCGGCTACATCGGCGCGGCGGTCGGTGCTGCCGCGTGCGGGATGCGGCCCGTCGCGGAGCTGATGTTCATCGATTTCATGGGCGTGTGCTTCGACCAGATCTTCAACCAGGCCGCCAAGTTCCGCTACATGTTCGGCGGCAAGGCCGTGACGCCCGTCGTGATCCGCGCGATGTACGGCGCAGGCCTTCGCGCGGCCGCGCAGCATTCGCAGATGCTCACGTCGCTGTTCACGCACATTCCTGGGCTGAAGGTCGTGTGCCCGTCGACGCCGTACGACGCGAAGGGGCTGCTGATCCAGGCGATCCGCGACAACGATCCCGTGATCTTCCTCGAACACAAGCTGCTTTATACCCGCGAAGGCGACGTGCCGGAGGAGTCCTATGCGATTCCGTTCGGCGAAGCGAACGTGATGCGCGACGGCGACGACGCGACGATCGTCACGTACGGCCGGATGGTGCATCTCGCGATGGACGCGGCCGCGAAGCTCGCGAAGGACGGGATCCAGGTCGACGTGATCGACCTGCGCACGACGTCGCCGCTCGACGAGGAAACGATCCTCGAAAGCGCGGAGCGCACCGGGCGCGTGGTCGTGGTTGACGAAGCGAACCCGCGCTGCTCGATCGCGACCGATATCGCCGCGCTCGTCGCGCAGCGCGCATTCCACGCGCTGAAGGCGCCGATCGAGCTCGTGACCGCGCCGCATACGCCCGCGCCGTTCGCGAGCGTGCTGGAAGACCTGTATATCCCGTCCGCCGATGCAATTGCGCAGGCGGTCCTGAAGACGAGGAGCTGACACGATGTCGATTCACATGATCACGATGCCCAAGTGGGGGCTGTCGATGGAGCAGGGGCAGGTCAACGGCTGGCTGAAGGCGCTCGGCGAACGCGTCACGAAGGGCGACGAAGTGCTCGACGTCGAGACCGACAAGATCTCGTCGGGTGTCGAATGCGCGTTCGACGGCACGCTGCGCCGGCAGGTCGCGCAGGAAGGCGAGACGCTGCCGGTCGGCGCGCTGCTCGGCGTCGTCGCGGCCGCCGACGCGAGCGATGCCGACATCGACGCGGCGATCGCCGAATTCCAGCGCGATTTCGTGCCGAGCGCGGCGTCCGACGAAGCCGCGGGCCCGCAGCCCGAGAAGGCGCAGATCGGCGGCCGGACGGTGCGCTTCCTGAAGCTCGGCGAAGGCAGCGGCACGCCCGCCGTGCTGATCCACGGCTTCGGCGGCGATCTCAACAACTGGCTGTTCAATCACGCCGATCTCGCCGCGCACCGGCCTGTGTGGGCGCTCGACCTGCCCGGTCACGGCGAGTCGGGCAAGGCGGTCGAGACGGGCAGCCTCGATGAGCTGGCCGACGCAGTGCTCGCGCTGCTCGATGCGAACGGCATCGACCAAGCCCACCTGATCGGCCATTCGATGGGCGGTGCGGTCGCGATGGCGGCGGCCGAGCGCGCGCCGCAACGTGTCGCGTCGCTGACGCTGATCGCGAGCGCGGGGCTCGGCACCGACATCAACCGCGCTTACATCGACGGCTTCGTCGCCGGGAACAGCCGCAACACGCTGAAGCCGCATCTCGGCGCGCTGTTCGCGGACAACGCGCTGGTCACGCGGCAGCTCGTCGAGGATCTCGTCAAGTACAAGCGGCTCGAAGGCGTGCAGGCCGCACTGGAGAAGATCGCGCACGCCGCGTTCGACGGTGCCGCGCAGCGGCGCGTGTTCCGCGACCGGCTCGCGACGCTTGCGCCGCGCACGCTCGTGATCTGGGGCGAGCACGACCAGGTGATCCCGGCGCAGCACGCGCAGGGCTTGCCTGACGGCGTGCGTGCCGAGGTGATCGCCGGCAGCGGGCACATGGTGCAGATGGAGGCGGCCGCCGACGTGAACCGCCTGATCGTCGCGTTTCTCGGAGACTGACGATGGCCGCCGCGCTCGAACGACCCAGCCTTACCGCGCTCGGCCAGCCGGGCGCGAGAAGCCGTGACAAGCTCGCGCGCATTCCGGTGCGCGTCGAGCCCGCGGCCGGTGCGGCGTTGCCGAAGCCGCCGTGGCTGCGCGCGCGGCCGATGATGAGCGCGGCGGTCGCCGACATGGCGGCCGTGCTGCGCGATCATCGGCTGCATTCCGTCTGCGAGGAGGCGATGTGCCCGAACATCGGCGAATGCTTCGCGCAGCGCACGGCGACCTTCATGATCATGGGCGGCCTGTGCACGCGGCGCTGCCCGTTCTGCGACGTCGCGCACGGCCGTCCCGAACCGCTCGATGCCGACGAGCCCGCGCGGCTGGCCGATGCGGCAGCGGCGCTCGGGCTGCGCTACGTCGTGATCACGTCGGTCGATCGTGACGACCTGCGCGACGGCGGCGCCGCGCATTTCGCCGCATGCATCGCGGCGGTGCGCGCGAGCGTGCCGGGCATCGGCGTCGAAGTGCTGACACCGGACTTCCGCGGCCGCGTGGCCCGCGCACTCGATGCACTGTCGACGGCCTGGCCCGACGTGTTCAACCACAACATCGAGACGGTGCCGTCGCTGTATCGCGCGGCGCGGCCGGGCGCCGACTATCGCGGCTCGCTCGAACTGCTCGCGCAGGCGAAGCACGCACGGCCGGAGTTGGTGACGAAATCGGGGTTGATGCTGGGCCTTGGCGAGTGCGACGACGAAGTGCGCGACACGCTGCGCGACCTGCGTGCGCATGACGTCGACGTGCTGACGCTCGGCCAGTATCTCGCGCCGTCCGCGCACCATCTGCCCGTGCGGCGCTACGTGAGCCCCGACGCATTTGCCGCGTGGCGCGACGAGGCGCTGTTGCTCGGTTTCAGGGAAGTCGTCGCCGGCCCGCTGGTGCGGTCGTCGTATCACGCGGCCGACGTGCTGGAGGAGACGTAGCGGGCGGCGCGTCAGGCGGACGTGGAAGCAGCGGCGTGCGCACGACTGACGCGGCGCAGGTACAGCACGAGCCCGGCGCCCGCGAGCATCAGGCTGATCGTGTTCGCGAACCAGAAGCCGCGCGCGCCGGTCAGCCATGCGGGCGCGATGCCGCCCACGTCGAAACCGAGCGCGTAGCCGCCGCTGAGCCCGACGCCCCACAGCGCGACCGCATAGATCACGGTCGGCACGACCGCGACCTTGTAGGCGCGCAGCACGAACGCCGACGTGACCTGCAGCGCATCGAAGACGTGGTAGCACGCGACGATCGCGACGAGCGGCATCGCGGCCGCGGCGACGGCCGGGTTCGGCGTATAGCCGCCGATGATCAGCGGGCGCAGCACGAACACGAGCAGGCCGTAGGTCGCGGCGATGCCGCACGCGAAGATCACGCTGTGCCGGCCGAGCAGCCGGGCTTCCTCGGGCCGTCCGGCGCCGAGCGCGCGCGCGACCAGCGTCGACGCCGCCACGCCGATCGACAGCGGCGTCATGTACAGCACCGCGCCGATGTTGCCGGCGATCTGGTGGCCGGCGAGCGTCGTCGTGCCGAACTGCGCGATGAACAGCGCCATGCACGTGTACGACGTGACCTCGATCAGGTACGACAGGCCCATCGGCACGCCGAGTTTCAGGATCGCCTTCTGGCGCTCCCAGACCGGCCAGCAGAAGCGCGAAAAGATCGCGAGCGGCGCGAACACGTCGAGCTTCGCGAGCAGCGTGTAGCCGATCAGCGCGAGTGCCCAGTTGATCAGCGTGCTCGCGAGCCCGCAGCCGGGGCCGCCGAGGGCCGGCACGCCGAACCCGCCGAAGATGAACCACACGTTGAGCGGGAACTTGAGCAGCAGCGCGCCGATCTGCAGGATCATCGCGAGGCGCGGCTTGCCGGCCGCGTTGGTCAGCGCGTTGTAGATGCGGAAGACGAGGCTGGCGGGCAGCCCGTACGACAGGATGCGCAGATAGTCGACGGTGCGGTCGTGCAGCGCGGCAGGCGTGTGCGCGACGCGCAGCAGCGGTTCGGGAAAATGCAGCAGGAGAAAGCCGGGCACCGCGAGCAGCAGCGCGAGCCACAGCGCCTGGCGCACTTCCTCGCCGATCTCGGCATAGCGCCGCGCGCCGTACAGCTGCCCGGTGATCGGCTGCAGTGCGGACAGGATGCCCGTCAGGCCGATATAGATCGAAATGTAGATCGACGAACCGAGCCCGAGCGCGGCGAGATCGACGGCCGAGTAGCGCCCGACCATCGCGGTGTCGATCACGCCGAACGCGATGATCGCGAGCTGGCCGACGAGCACCGGCCATGCGAGACCGACGATCCGGCGGATGTCGCCAAACATCGTCAATCGGCCGGCTGGCGGCGCGGCGGACGCCGCTTGACAGGCGTCTTCGGCCGTTCGATGCGCTCGTACAGGCGGAAGCGCTCGTCACGGTCGGCGGCGCGGCGGCCTTCCCACACGAGACGCCACACGTATTGCGACATCGAGCTCGGCTCGCCGAAGTCCGAGCGGTCCTGGCGCAGGATCACGTCGCAGTCGCCGGAGAAATCGAAGCGCATGTTGCCGAAATACGCGAAGGTCGCGATCTGCGCGTCACCGAGCCGTACCGGCGAGATGCACTCGTAGTCGGACGGCAGGTGCACCGCGATCTGCTGCGCGACGTCGCGATAGGTCCGGCCGTAGTTGACGATCGGCAGCCACAGCGTCATCAGCAGCACCCACATCAGCGTGGTGCCCGCACCCGACAGCACGACGCTGCGCCACAGCACCTTCGGCTGCCGCGAGATGCGCCAGCGCACCAGGAAGCACCAGCACACGGTGGCGATCACCGCGCAGATGAACGACAGGATCTTGAAGTGCGGCTCGTAGCCGGGCACGAGGCGGGCGAGGTTGCGCGCGAGCGGATGCGGGAAGCCCGTGATCGAGGCGAGCCACACGAGCCACACGAAGGTGCCGAGGATCGTGAAGCTCAGCACCGCGAACCAGTCGATCGCGTTGATCGCGCCGCGCTTGAGGGTCGGCAGCGCGAACGTCGCGAGCACCGCGAGCGGCGGCAGCAGCAGCATGTACATGCGGTTCGACTGCTGGCTCTGCAGGATCACGAGCGCGACGAGCGGCACGGCGACCGACAGCGGAATCGCGACGTGCGCACGGCGGCGCATGCCGGCCCAGCTCCACCATGCCCAGATCGCGAGCGGCCACGCGGGCCACGTGAACAGCGGCAGGTTCTTCGCCGCATAGCCGAGCACCGCGGTCGGCGGGCCCGAAAAGCGCATCAGGCTGCCGTGGATCCACTGGTTGAAGAACCACGCGGCATCGTCGGGCGCCGCGACGAACGCGGCCAGCGGCCACAGCGCGAAGATCGCTGCCGCGAGCGGCACGCCGACCAGCGGCAGGCGCAGGTTGCGCATCTCGGGCGTGACGAGCCACAGCACGGCCGTGCCGGCGAGCAGCGCGACGACCAGCACCGGATTGCCGGACAGCGCGACGAGGCCCATCGCGAGGCCCCACCACAGCGCGCCCTGCATCGGCTTGTCGATGCCGCGCACGATCCCGTAGACGAGCATCGCGATCCACGCGAACTGCGCGAGTTGCGGCGTCGTTTCGTGCCCGCGCTCCGCGAGGCCGAAGCAGGCGACGAGCACCAGCAGCGCGCCGTCGGCGAGCGTGCGGCCGTAGTCGCGCGGCTCGGGCTCGCCGCCGAATGCGTATTTGAACGGCTGGACTTCGGCACGCCGGCCGAGCAGGTAGGCCGCGTACCAGACGAATGCACACGCGACGCAGAACAGCACGCCGGTATCGACGCGCGACGCGTTGCTTGCGTCGACCCACGGGCCGAGGCCGCGGATCGACAGCGCGCCGAGCCAGTAGCCGAGCGGGCCGTCGGTCGTGATGAACTTGCCGACCAGGTTCGGCAGCAGCCAGTCGTGCCAGCCGCCCTTGGCCATCGTCCACATCACGCCAAAGCCTGCCGCGTCCTCGTTCTTCCACGGGTCGCGGCCGAACAGGCCGAACGCGGCGTAGACGAAGCAGAGCGTGAGCAGCAGCCAGCGCGGTAGCGCGCGCGTGGCGGAGGCGGTGAGACGGACGACAGGCTTCATGCAGATGAGCGATTTGTTATGGGCGGGTGGCCGGCGCGGATGCGCGCGGTCGAGCCGGTTTCGAGCATCCGGCATTGTAGACGCGCCCGCTGTTGCGCGTCAGGTCGATGCCCGGGCGCCGGCTGGCGCCTGCCGGGCGAGCAGAGACAAAAAAGGGCAGCCTGGGCTGCCCTTTTGTGCGGTACCGGTGCAATGCAACCACCGGATGCAGTGCGAAGCTTACTTCGCCTTGCCGCTGGCGCGAACGCCGAACTTGTTCTTGAACTTCTCGACACGGCCTGCCGTGTCCATGATCTTTTGCTGACCCGTGTAGAACGAGTGCGATTCCGACGACACTTCGATCTTGGCGAGCGGGTAGGTCTTGCCGTCGAGTTCGATGTTTTCGCGCGTCTGGATCGTCGAGCGCGTGATGAACTTGAAGCCGTTCGACATGTCTTGGAAGACGACTTCGCGGTAGTTCGGGTGGATGCCTTCTTTCATGGTCTTTCCTTGGTGAGAGCGGTAGCCAACCCGCCGCTTGCCGTGCCGGAACGCGCACATTGCGCAAACCAGACGACGCCAAGCCCGGCGCGAGCCACTTGCCTAAGGTCGAAAAACGGCGATTATGCCAGAAAATCAGATGGTTGACGAATAATTTTCACGGTGCGTCGAGCGCGCCGGTGCCGGCCGGATCCTGCCGGTAGTAGCGCGCGAGCAGCCGGTACAACTCCGGAAATTCGGACTCGAACGCTTTCGGCCGGACGAACAGCGCTTCACTGCATACCGCGAAGAATTCCGACGGGTGGTCGGCGGCATAGGGATCGATCAGCGAGTCCCGCTCGAAGCGCGCCCACGCACGGTCCGGCACCGCGTCGACGCGCGCGCAGAACTGGTCGTACGCGTGCTCGAACACGTCGGCCCAGGCCTGCGCATCGAGGTGCGGCGCGTGCCAGCGGCGAAATAGGGGCGGATAGCCATCGGCCGCGCCGTTGACCATGTCGATCTTGTGCGCGAACTCGTGGATCACGACGTTGTACGCGTCGTGGCCGTCCGTCATCTGCGCGTCTTCCCAGGACAGGATCACGGGGCCGCCTTCCCAGGCCTCGCCGCTCGCATCCTGCTCGACTTCGTGCACGACCCCGTCCTCGTCCTGCACCGTCTTGCGGATCACGAATTCGCCCGGATACACGACGACGCCGACCCAGCCGTCATACAGCGACAGGTCGAGATTCAGCACGGGCAGGCAGGCCTGCGCGGCGATCGAGACGATCATCGCGTCGGTCAACTCGAGCCCGTGCGCGGTCGAGAACGATTTCTTCGCGACGAACAGGCTCGTCAGTTCGCGCAGCCGGCCGAGCGCGTCGGGCGGCAGTGCCGCGAGGAACGGCAGGCGCTCGACGGTGTCCTGCCACAGCGCGTCGGGAATCGGGTGGCTGCGCAGCGCGCGGTCGCGGCGGCGGTCGTCGAACCAGCGGGTCAGTTTCGAGAGCATGAAGGCGGCTCGCGGAAATCCAAAGCCTGTCTTTTAACTCAATCGATCTCTTTTTGCCATGCCGCAAAAAGGCCACCGACGAGCGCCACGCCCGCCAGGAAGTAAAAGCCGTCGAGCGACGCGAGGAACGACGCCTGTTGCGCGACCATGCGCGCGATCGACGCGATCGCGAGGCCGTGCGCCTCGTTCAACGCGTGGCCGGCGGCGGCATAGCTGCGCGTCAATGCATCGACGGTCTGCTGGAACAGCGGGTCGAACACGTTGGCACGCTCGACGAGCCGCGTCTGGTGCACGGCCACGCGGTGCTGTTCGACGATGATCACCGACGACGTCGCGAACGAGATCGTCAGTTGCCGCACGATGTTCTTCAGCCGGTAGCCGTGCGTATATTCGTCGATCGCGAAGATCCGGAACGTCAGGTTGGCCACCGGCAGCACGATGAAGAGCAGCAGCAATCCGCGCAGCAGCAGCGGGACGATCAGCGCGGCTTCGCCGACCTGCGGCGTCATCCGCGTCATCCACAGCGCGGCCGTGATCGCGATCGCGAACCCCGGCACGACGAACCACTTCTTGTGCGTGACGAATTTCGCGTAACGCAGGTACGCGAACAGCGCGGTGGCCGAAATCAGCGACATCGTGCCCACCAGCCGCCCGGCGTTCTCTACCGGGTAGCCGAGCCCGCTTTCGAGAAAGCGCGACGTCAGGTAACTGAAGCCCGTCGACTCGTAGTAATAGAACATGTAGAGCAGCAGCCCGACCTGGAACGTCCGTTCGCGGAACGCGTGCAGGCGCACGAGCGGCGTCGGATGATGCCACTGGTGATACGCGAACCACGCAAGCGCGCCGATCCCCGCGATCGTCAGCAGGATCAGCATCGGCGAGCCGCTGTAGAGCTGGTAATGCACCTGCTGCAGCACGATCTGCAGCGCACCTTGCGCGAGCGCGAACACGACATACGGCCAGAAGTGTCCGGAGCCGCGTTCGTCGTCGGGTGTCCGGCCCGAATCGGGCAACGTGAGCATCGCGAGGATCGCGAACGCGATGCCGGCCGGCGCCGAGCACGCGAACAGCGCGCGCCACGTCGAATGTGCGACGAGCAGGCCGCCCACAATTGGCGCGAGCGCGCTGCCGAGCAGGATCATGATCAGGAACGCCCGTGTCGCGGGCGGCCGTTCCTGCGGCTTGAAGCTGATCTGGATCAGGATCCGGCACGCGCCCATCATCGGGCCGATGAAATAGCCCTGAAAGCCGCGCGCGAACGCGAGTTCGAGCGACGTGTCGGCGAGCGCGGCCGCGATCGCGCCGAACGAGAACATCAGCATGCAGCCGGCGACGTAGCGGCGATGGCCGAGCCGGTCGACCCACCATTGCTGCTGCAGGATGCCGAGCACGGCCGTGACCGCGTAGGCGCTCGACGACCACACGAGTTCATCGGGCGATGCGTTGATGCCGCCCGCGATGTAGCTCGCGAAGAACGAGAAGATCGCGTTGTCGAAGTAGTCGATGCCGGTGACGAGCGCGAGCGCCCACGGGAACAGGTCCGCGCGCAGGTTCGCGCGGCTCCACAGCGGCGAGCGACCGGGCATCGCGCTCACTCGCGCGCCTTGCGCGTGCGCCGCGTGCCGGCTTCGGCCTGCCGCTGCGCGATCAGCGCATCGGCGTTTTCGCCGGCAAGACGCCGTTCGACGTAGTCGATGTCGTGCTGCAGTTCCTTGCGCAGTGCGACGGCTTCCTTCAGTTCGCGCTGGACGGCCGCGATCCGCCGGTCGAGCATGTCGACCTGCTCGGCCAGGCCGGTGCGGATGTCGCGCAGCGACGCGTCCGAATAGCGGCGCCGGCCGTCGCCCGTTTCTTCCAGCGGGCGCTTCAGCATCTCGGTGATGCCGTGCAGCGAGAAACCGAGCGCGCGCAGCCGCAGGATGCGTGAGAAGCGCTCGAGATCGGCCTCGTCGTAGAGGCGGTAGCGGCCTTCGCTGCGTGACGGCGTGACGAGCCCGCGCTCCTCGTAATACTTCAGCGTGCGCGGCGTGACGCCGAGCCGTGACGCCGCATCGCTCACGGTCAGCAGCGGAGTGGAGGTGTCATTCGGCATCGGGAGGAGGATGGGATTCGGGCGATGACGCGATTATAGATCAACCTGTACGTTCACGTTCAGGTTGATACCGAAAAACGGCCGCCGGGCAGGATGCGCGGGCGGCCGTCTTTTGGGTGCGGGGCGGGGCGATTATCCGCCGCGGCGCATCAGGTCGAAGAACTCGGAGTTGCTCTTCGTCTGGCGGATCTTGTCGAGCAGGAATTCCATCGCTTCGACTTCGTCCATGTCGTGGATGAACTTGCGCAGCACCCAGATCTTCTGAAGGATCTCGGGCTTGATCAGCATTTCTTCGCGACGCGTGCCCGACTTGTTCAGGTTGATCGACGGATACACGCGCTTTTCCGCGAGGCGGCGCTCGAGGTGCACTTCCATGTTGCCGGTGCCCTTGAACTCTTCGTAGATCACGTCGTCCATGCGGCTGCCGGTTTCGATCAGCGCGGTGCCGATGATCGTCAGCGAACCGCCTTCCTCGATGTTGCGCGCCGCGCCGAAGAAGCGCTTCGGACGTTGCAGTGCGTTCGCGTCGACACCACCCGTCAGCACCTTGCCCGATGCCGGGATCACGGTGTTGTACGCGCGTGCGAGACGCGTGATCGAGTCGAGCAGAATCACGACGTCGTGCTTCATTTCGACGAGGCGCTTGGCCTTCTCGATCACCATTTCGGCGACCTGGACGTGGCGCGTGGCCGGTTCGTCGAACGTCGATGCGATCACTTCGCCGGCGACCGAGCGCTGCATTTCGGTCACTTCTTCAGGGCGCTCGTCGATCAGCAGCACGAACAGGATCACGTCCGGGTGGTTCTGCTTGATCGCGTGGGCGATGTGCTGGAGCATCACGGTCTTGCCCGACTTCGGCGATGCGACGAGCAGGCCGCGCTGGCCCTTGCCGATCGGCGCGATCATGTCGATGATGCGGCCCGTGACGTTTTCCTCGCCGCGCATTTCGCGTTCGAGCGACAGCGGCTTGTTCGGGTGCAGCGGCGTGAGGTTCTCGAACATGATCTTGTGTTTCGAGGCCTCGGGCGGCTGCCCGTTGACTTTGTCGACCTTCACCAGCGCGAAGTAGCGCTCGCCGTCCTTCGGCGTGCGGACTTCACCTTCGATGGTGTCGCCGGTGTGCAGGTTGAAGCGGCGGATCTGCGACGGGCTGATGTAGATGTCGTCGGTGCTCGCGAGGTACGACATTTCCGGCGAGCGCAGGAAGCCGAAGCCGTCCGGCAGCACTTCGAGCGTACCGTCGCCGAAGATCGTCTCACCCGTCTTGGCGCGCTTTTTGAGAATGGCGAACATCAACTCCTGCTTGCGCAGGCGGTTCGCGTTTTCGATCTCCAGGCCATTGGCCATTTCGATCAGTTCGGAGACGTGCAGAGACTTGAGCTCGGATAAATGCATACGGAGAACCCGCCAGGGAGGAGACGACGAAAGAAATAAAGGGAGGAGGGCGAGCGGAAGCGCTCAGAGACTTAAATGCGTCTTGTAGACGTTTTTTAATTCTAGCATAGGCCGATTCGCGCTTGAGCGAGCGATCGGCGGCTTGTCGACGGACGTGTTGCCGGCTGACAACACGTCCGCGGAACTGCCTGTATTACAGGTGGCTGTCCAGGAATGCGGTGAGCTGCGACTTCGACAGCGCGCCGACCTTCTGCGCGGCGGCCGCGCCGTTCTTGAACAGGATCAGCGTCGGGATGCCGCGCACGCCGAACTTCGCAGGCGTTGCCTGGTTGTCGTCGACGTTGATCTTCGCGATCTGCAGCTTGTCGCCGTAGTCCTTCGCGACTTCATCCAGGATCGGGGCGATCATTTTGCACGGGCCGCACCATTCGGCCCAGAAATCGACGAGCACGGGCTTGTCGGATTTGACGACGTCCTGTTCGAACGATGCGTCGCTGATGTGTTTGATCTGTTCGCTCATTGGGTCAATACCTCTTACGGTTCGGGGACTGCCTGCTTGCGCGTTGCAGCGTACCGGCCGCCGTTGGGGGCCGGCCGCTGCGGCAGGTCACTCCACTCTCCGGAAAGGAGGCGTGTAAGCGCTGCATGCCGCGGCTCGCGGGTCGTTCGGGCGTCATATTAGCCTAAATTGCTATCTGCTGCGGGCGGCGATAGTAGCCGCTACGCGAGTAGGGGTACGACGCGGCGTTCGACCGTTGTGTCCAGCAGGTGGAGGCCGGCTCGCAAATTACAAGGGGCGGACGCGCAGGTCATTCGCGTCGGGTGGACTGCATGGCCCGATGCGCGTCGGTTTGTCGGGTCATATTCGCATTGATGCGAACAAACGGTCGCATTCATCCGGAAGCGGTGATAGAATATGCCGTGACGGGCCTCCTCGCATGGTGGGGCGGTGAACCTGGTCAGGTCGGGAACGAAGCAGCCACAATCGTTTTCCGCCAGTGCCGAGGGTTGGGCTCGTCACCTTCCATCTCGCCCCGTTCGCCGGGCGTTTTTTATTTCTGCACCCCGCTCCGTTTTACCTGCGCGTTTGCCTGTCTTCCGCACCGTTTCGCGTGTCGGCGCGACGCAGCGTTACTGATACAATTTCCCGATGACCTATCAAGTTCTCGCACGCAAGTGGCGTCCGAAGGATTTCGCTTCGCTCGTCGGCCAGGAGCACGTCGTCAGGGCGCTTACGCACGCGCTCGACGGCGGGCGTCTCCATCACGCCTATCTGTTTACCGGAACCCGCGGTGTCGGCAAGACGACGCTGTCGCGGATCTTCGCCAAGGCGCTCAATTGTGAAACCGGCATCACGTCGCAGCCGTGCGGCGTGTGTCGCGCCTGTCGCGAAATCGACGAAGGGCGTTTCGTCGATTACGTCGAGATGGATGCCGCGAGCAACCGCGGTGTCGACGAAATGGCCGCGCTGCTCGAGCGCGCGGTGTACGCGCCCGTCGATGCGCGCTTCAAGGTCTACATGATCGACGAAGTGCACATGCTGACGAATCACGCGTTCAACGCGATGCTGAAGACGCTCGAGGAGCCGCCGCCGCACGTCAAGTTCATTCTCGCGACTACCGATCCGCAGAAGATCCCCGTCACCGTGCTGTCGCGCTGCCTGCAGTTCAACCTGAAGCAGATGCCGGCCGGGCACATCGTGTCGCATCTCGAACGGATCCTCGGCGAAGAGCAGATCACGTTCGAGCCGCAGGCGCTGCGCCTGCTCGCGCGCGCCGCGCAGGGCAGCATGCGCGATGCGCTGTCGCTCACCGACCAGGCGATCGCCTATTCGGCGAACGAGGTGACCGAGTCGGCCGTGTCGGGCATGCTCGGCGCGCTCGACCAGACTTACATGGTGCGTCTGCTCGACGCGCTCGCCGCAGGCGGCGGCCCGGAAATCCTCGCGATTGCCGATGAGATGTCGCTGCGCAGCCTGTCGTTCTCGACCGCGCTGCAGGATCTCGCGAGCCTGCTGCATCGCATCGCGTGGGCGCAGTTCGCACCGGGCTCGGTGCTCGACGAATGGCCCGAAGCGGGCGACCTGCGCCGCTTCGCCGAGACGCTGAGCCCCGAGCAGGTCCAGTTGTTCTATCAGATCGCGACGGTCGGTCGCGCCGAGCTCGGCCTGGCGCCGGACGAGTACGCCGGTTTCACGATGACGCTGCTGCGGATGCTTGCGTTCGAGCCGGCGGTTGCCGCCGGCAGTGCGCCGGTCGGCCAGCCGTCCGCGCCGCGTGCGGTGCCGGGCCCGCGCGTTGCGGCGGCATCGGCCGCTGCGGCGAAGCCGGTATCGGCTGCACCTGCCGAAGCAGTGCGGTCGCAGGCTATTGCCCCGGCAGCGCCCGCGGCACCGGTTGTGCGTGCGGCGCCGGTGCAGTCCGGCGACGAAACAGACCGGCCGGCCGTGAAACCGGCTGCCGTCGAAGCTGCCGCGCCGGCCCCGGTTGACGCGCCAGTCATCGAAACGCCGCAGCCGCAGACGGCCGCAGCACCGCAAGCGGAGCCGGCCGGCGATCTCCCGACGCCTGTCCGCAAGGAACCCGAGCCGCCTGCTGCCGTTGCGCAGCGAAGTGACGAGCCGGCTGCGCCGGCCGAACCTATAGCGGTGAATTCAAGGTCCGCATTCCGCCGCAGGCTCACCGCGCGCTGGTGATCCAGGCCGCCGAACAAGGCGTCAGCCTGAACCGTCTCGCCAGCGCCAAGCTCTGCGCGTAACCA
>NZ_JAAGPC010000067.1:0-42885 GCF_017104595.1 Burkholderia sp. Tr-20390
TCCCGCACCGGCGTACGCGCGGTCCGCGCAGGCCGCCCGGTCGCGACGGCCGGTGCGGCGTCCACCGCACCGGTTTGTGCGGCGGCGTGCGCTTCGGCTGCCGCGCCCTCGTCCGTGCCTTCATCCGCGCCTTGCCCGCGCCGCACCCAGATCTGCGCGAGGCCCATTTCCTCGAGCGCCGCTTCAGCCCATGCCATGCGCGTCCCCTTCGTCCCTGTTCAGCGTCAGACGCATCACGATCGCGTCCTCCCGGCTGCGATGCTTCGCCGGGTAATAATTCTTGCGCCGGCCGATCGTCAAGAAGCCGAAACGCTCGTACAGATGGATCGCGCGCGGATTGGACGGCCGCACCTCGAGCAGCACGCCGTCGAGCCCTTCCGCGCGCGAAATGCGCACGGCCTCGCGCAGCAGCGCCAGGCCCGCGCCCGCGCACTGCGCGGCCGGCGCGACGCACAGGTTCAGCAGGTGCATCTCGTCGACCACGGGCATCAGCACGCAATAGCCGATCAACGAACCCGTCACGTGCCGCAGGCACACGCCCAGATAGCCGTTGCGCAACGAATCCTCGAAATTGCCGCGGCTCCACGGGAATTCGTACGCGACGTGCTCGATCGCGACGACCTCGTCGAGATCGGCATCCGTCATCGGCGCCAGATAGCGGTCGCTCAGCAGTACGCCCGTCATCCCTTCGCTCCGCCCGTCTGCGCGGCCCGTGCCGCGACGCGCTCGGCAGTGGTCTGCGCGACCTTGTCGCGCACGTACTCCGGCGCCGCCTGATCGGCCGGCACCGCGCGGCCGGCGCGGAACGCACGCAGGGCGGCATGGGCGACCGCCAGCGCGTGCGGCATCGCGTCGCCGTCGATCACGGCCGCACGCGCCGCAGCCGGCAACTGCGCGCCGAACGCGGCGGCCGCATTGCCCGCGAGCGTGAACGGCACATCGGGCACGCCGACGGCGCCCGGCGCATCGAGCGAGGCCGGATGCAGCGTGCGCCAGTCGCCGGTGCTGTCGTCCCACGCGAAATCCGCCCAGTAGGCTTCATCCATCCGCGCATCCAGCGCGGCCAGCACGCGGGTCGTGCCGGGCGCGCGCAGCCGCGCGTGCTCGGCGCACGCGAGCAGCGTGCCGATCGGCACGACCGGCAGCCCGCGTCCGAACGCGAGCCCCTGGGTGATGCCCGTCGCGGTACGCAGGCCCGTGAACGAGCCGGGGCCTGCGCCGAACGCGATCGCGTCGCAATCGGCGAGCGTCAGCCCCGATTCGGCGAAAAGGTCCTGGATGGCCGGCAGCACGCGTGTGCTCGACACGGCGCCCGTCAGCTCGTGGCGGACCCAGGTTTGCGGGGTGGAAACGGCGTCATCGGCATGGGCCGAGCGCAGCAGCGCGACCGAGCAGTATTCGGTCGACGTATCGATGGCGAGGAGCACTGTTTGCGTCATGGGCGACATTGTAATGCGGCGCCCCGCTCCCACGGGCGATCGGGCCCGATCCGTGCGTGTGCGCCGCACCGGGCGGCGGTTTGGAAGGATCGCTCGACCCCGCGCGGCGGTCCGCTTGTTAAGATCGCCCGACCTGAAACCCTTACGGAGACACCCGATGAGCGAACTCACCGCCCAATTCGACCAGGCCCAGATCGACGTCAAGCAACTGACGGAACGTCCGGGCAACCTGACCCTGCTGCGCCTTTACGCCCTCTTCAAGCAGGCGACCGACGGCGACGCCCATGGCGACAAGCCGGGCTTCACCGACATCGTCGGCAAATACAAGTACGACGCCTGGGATGCGCTGAAGGGCACGTCGCAGGATGCGGCGAAGCAGCAGTACATCGAACTGGTCGAATCGCTGAAGAACGGCACGGCTTCCTGACCGAATCGCCCCCTGCCGCAATAGGCAATCAAATCAGTGGCGCAGCGCAGCAAATCTCTTTATAATGCTGCCTGCGTCATCTTCCGCGCTCGGCTCGCAAGCCGTTCCGGCCTGACGCCTCGTAGCGTTAAGCTCCAATCCGGTTTAGAACCTGTCCCCTCCTGCTTCGACCCTTGCGGTCGTCAACTAGGCTGGCGGCCCCGCTCCTGAAGCGCGCCGCACCCAAAACAGCTTCTAATGCCTCATCCGCCGACGGTTCGGCGGATTGCACCCGTTTCCCGATTTGCTCGCTGAATCCGACGACTTGGGTATGCGCGATTGGCGCCGACGTTTCACCCACTGTGTTTCAAGGATTGTTATGACTTCGAGCATCAACTCCAGCCCGCTCAACGCGATCGCCGACCAGGCGCTCGGTCTCGACGACGCCGCCGCACCGGCCGCGGTCGAACCGGCGTCGGACGAGCCGAACTTCGCGTCGCTCGGGTTGTCGCCGGAGATCGTCTCCGCGCTGCAGGCCGCCGGCTATGTGAAGCCGACGCCGGTCCAGCAGCGCGCGATTCCGGCCGGCATCGCCGGCCGTGACCTGCTGGTCTCGAGCCCGACCGGTTCGGGCAAGACCGCCGCATTCATGCTGCCCGCGATCGAACGTTTCGCGCAGCTCCAGAAGGCGCAGGCGCAGCAACCGCGCGCGCCGCGCGAACCGAACCAGGGCGACCGCCGCGCGCGCCGCCCGCAACCCGTCGCGCGCCCGGGCCTGCTCGTGCTGACGCCGACCCGTGAACTCGCGATGCAGGTGACCACGGCCGCAACGACCTACGGCAAGCACCTGAAGCGCCTGCGCACGGTCAGCATCCTCGGCGGCGTCGCCTACGGCCAGCAGCTGATGCTGCTCGCGAAGAACCCGGAAATCCTGGTCGCCACGCCGGGCCGTCTGCTCGACCACCTCGAGCGTGGCCGCATCGACCTGTCCGAGCTGAAGATGCTCGTGCTGGACGAAGCCGACCGCATGCTCGACATGGGCTTCATCGACGACATCGAAACGATCGTCGCCGCCACCCCCGAATCGCGCCAGACGATGCTGTTCTCGGCCACGCTCGACGGCAAGATCGGTTCGCTGACGAGCCGCCTGCTGAAGGATCCGGAACGCATCGAGATCCAGCAGCGCCTCGAGTCGCGCGCGAACATCGCGCAGACCGTGCACTACGTCGACGACCGCGACCACAAGGATCGCCTGCTCGATCACCTGCTGCGCGACGACGCGCTCGACCAGGCGATCATCTTCACGGCGACCAAGATCGACGCCGACCAGCTCGCCGGCCGTCTCGCCGACGCAGGCTTCGAATCGGCCGCGCTGCACGGCGACCTGCCGCAGGGCGCGCGTAACCGCACGATCCGTGCGCTGCGCGAGCGCCGTGTGCGCGTGCTGGTGGCCACCGACGTCGCGGCACGCGGCATCGACATCCCGGGCATCACGCACGTGTTCAACTACGACCTGCCGAAGTTCGCGGAAGACTACGTGCACCGTATCGGCCGTACGGGCCGTGCAGGCCGTTCGGGCACGGCAGTGAGCCTCGTGCACCACGCCGAGCAAGGCGCGCTCAAGCGCATCGAGCGTTTCGTGCGCGCGCCGCTGCCGGTCAACGTGATCGAAGGCTTCGAGCCGCGCAAGGCGCCCCCGCGTAACGGCGGCAACGGCGGCCGTGGCCGTCCGGGCGGCGGTAACGGCGGTCGTCGTTTCGGCGGCAAGCCCGGCGGCGGTTATGGCGGCAGCGGTAACGGCAACGGCCGCAGCTACGGCGGCGGCAATGGCGGCGGCTGGAGCGGCAAGCCGGGCGGCAGCCGTGACGGCGGCCCGCGTCGCGACGGCCAGCGCAGCGGCGGCCCGCGTCGCAGCAACTCCGCGTCGTAAGCACGCACGGGCGGCCACCGGCCGCCCTACGGAGGGCAGACCCGCGGATAATCGCCCTGCCCATCCAGCCAACCGGCGCATCCGCGCCGGTTTTTTTTCGCCCCGCCCCACATTTCACGATGCGAAAAATTTTTTTGCGTCGTAAAAAATCATGCTGCGCGGCACAACCCGGGCGATTGCGGGATGGAAAAAAGCATTTCTTATCCTGAAATAATGATTTCAAGATATTGATTTAAAACAACTAAAAATTTACCCCACCTCTCGGCCGGCCCCCTGTCCTGCTCCAGTCGATTTGCCTAGACTCTTATACAAGACCTCACGAACCGGAACGCACCGCGCCCGGCTTCGAGAACAGCCTCAACACCGTCAGAGTCAACCCATCAGGCATCGCACCGCATCAAGGAGCTCATCATGTCGCGACAGCAACAGGCACAGGAACTGCAAAAGCAATGGGAAACCGATCCGCGCTGGAAGGGCATCAAGCGCAGCTACTCGGCTGAAGACGTGGTCCGCCTGCGTGGTTCGATTCCGATCGAGCACACGCTCGCCAAGCGCGGCGCGGAAAAACTGTGGAGCCTCGTCAACAACGAGCCGTTCGTCAACGCACTCGGCGCACTGACCGGCAACCAGGCGATGCAGCAGGTGAAGGCCGGCCTGAAGGCGATCTACCTGTCCGGCTGGCAAGTGGCCGGCGACGCGAACGTCGCGGGCGAAATGTACCCGGACCAGTCGCTGTACCCGGCAAACTCGGTGCCGCTCGTCGTGAAGCGCATCAACAACACGCTGACGCGCGCCGACCAGATCCAGTGGTCGGAAGGCAAGAACCCGGGCGACGAAGGCTATGTCGACTTCTTCGCACCGATCGTCGCCGACGCGGAAGCCGGTTTCGGCGGCGTGCTGAACGCGTTCGAACTGATGAAGGCGATGATCGAAGCCGGCGCGTCGGGCGTCCACTTCGAGGACCAGCTCGCTTCGGTGAAGAAGTGCGGCCACATGGGCGGCAAGGTGCTCGTGCCGACGCGAGAGGCTGTCGCGAAGCTGTCGGCTGCGCGTCTCGCGGCTGACGTAATGGGCACGTCGACCTTGCTGGTCGCCCGCACCGACGCGGAAGCAGCCGACCTGATCACGTCCGACGTCGACGACAACGACAAGCCGTTCCTGACGGGCGAGCGCACGGTGGAAGGCTTCTTCCGCACGAAGCCGGGCATCGAGCAGGCGATCTCGCGCGGTCTCGCGTACGCGCCGTACGCCGACCTGGTCTGGTGCGAAACGGGCAAGCCGGATCTCGAATACGCGAAGAAGTTCGCGGAAGCGATCCACAAGCAGTTCCCGGGCAAGCTGCTGTCGTACAACTGCTCGCCGTCGTTCAACTGGAAGAAGAACCTCGACGACGCGACGATCGCGAAGTTCCAGAAGGAACTCGGCGCGATGGGCTACAAGTTCCAGTTCATCACGCTGGCCGGCTTCCATGCGCTGAACTACTCGATGTTCAACCTCGCACACGGCTATGCCCGCACGCAGATGAGCGCGTTCGTCGAACTGCAGCAGGCCGAGTTCGCAGCCGCGGACAAGGGCTTCACGGCCGTCAAGCACCAGCGCGAAGTCGGCACCGGCTACTTCGACGCCGTGACGCAGACGGTCGAGCGCGAAGCATCGACCACTGCGCTGCACGGCTCGACCGAAGACGAGCAGTTCTTCGACGGCAAGAAGGTCGCGTAAGCCGAAAAGCACGACGCGCCACGCGTCGTGCCGATGCCCGCCGCGTCTCGCGGCGGCGCGGCATCGGCCACCGGACAACAATCAGGGAGGAGACGGCAGGCGCACGATCCCGATCGCGCGACCGGCCGCGCGGCCTGCGGGCCGCCAGCAACGACGCGCGCCGGCTTCGTCCGGCGCGCCCTTTTTCCAGGGCGCCGCCCTACCGATACACGATCACCGGAATTTTCGTATGGGTCAGCACGCGCTGCGTCTCGCTGCCGATCAGCAAGCTGCCGAGCCCGCGGCGTCCGTGGGACGCCATGAAGATCACGTCGCAGCCGCCGCGTTCGGCCGCCTCGATGATGCCGAGATACGGCGACGGATGCACGCTCGTCCAGGTGTCGCACTCGACGCCGGCCGCCTTCGCAGCCGATTCGACGTCGTCGAGGTGCGCACGCGCCTCGCGCTCGCTGCGCGCCCGGAAATCGGCGGGCGGCTCGATGATCACTTCGGAAAACGGCGAGTACGGATACTGCGGCAGGCACGCGTAGGCCGTGACCCGCGCACCGACCGCGCGCGCCAGGTCGATCGCGCCGTCGATCGCCTTCTGCGACAGTTCGGAACCGTCGGTTGGAACGAGGATGTGCCGGAACATCGCGCCCTCCTTCGTCAATCGCACTCCGCGCGCCGCGCGTCCGGGCGGTCCGGCTGCGTCGCGTGGGGCATGCCTGTTTCGATTGTAGGACGTGAAAGCACGCGGCCGGGCCGCGCAGCGGGTTCGCCCTCATATCGGAAACGCGCGGCTGGCCGCCGCCTACTCGCCCCAATAACCGGGCCGCTCGTACGTGTGCTTCAGGTAATCGAGAAACAGCCGCACGCGCAGCGGCAGATGCCGACGTTGCGGAAACACCGCGTGGATACCGATCGGCGGGGCGGCGAATGCGTCGAGCACGCTGACGAGCCGGCCGGCCGCGATGTCCTCGCCGACCTCCCACCACGAGCGCCACGCCAGGCCGTGACCTTCGAGGCACCACTCGTGCAGCACCGCACCGTCCGAGCACTCCATCGTGCCGTTCACGCGGATCGACACGACCTTGCCGTCCTCCTGGAACGTCCAGCCGCGTTGCTGGTTCGCGTTTGCCGCGAGCGCGAGGCAGTTGTGCCGCGCCAGCTCGGCAAGCGTGACCGGCGTGCCGCGTCGAGCCAAATACTCGGGCGAAGCGACGCACACGCGACGGTTCTCGCCGAGCTTCAGCGACACGAGCGACGAGTCGGGCAGCTCGCCGAGCCGCACCGCGCAATCGAACCCCTCGTTGACGAGGTCGACCATCCGGTCGGACAGGTCGAGCGTGACCGAGACATCCGGATGCCCGACGCTGAATTCGGGCACGAGCGGCGCGACGTGCCGCCGGCCGAAGCCGGCCGGCGCAGAGATGCGCAGGTGGCCGCTCGCCTTGACGCCGCCGGCGGACACGCTCGCCTCCGCGTTCTGCATGTCGTTGATGACGCGCTGGCAATCCTCGAGGAACGCCGAGCCCTCGAACGTCAGCGTGAGCTTGCGCGTCGTGCGCACCAGCAGCTTCACGCCAAGCCGCTCCTCCAGCGCGTCGAGCCGGCGGCCGATGATCGCGGGCGCGACTCCTTCCGCGTGCGCGGCCGCCGACAGGCTGCCCTTTGCCGCGACCGCGGCGAACGTTTCGATCTGCTTGAACCGGTCCATGACTCGCAGGGACGGCGCCGCCGCCCTTCAAATAGCTTAAACCGCTCAAGATTAGGTAGATGAAAGTAAAAGATCAAGTGATGTTTAGCGTCTTTTTTAGCACATACGATCACGAATAGAATTCACCTGACCTCTGAAACTGGAGCGCAAGGCTATGTCGGCCACAACGACACTCTCCTCTCCCGACGCAATCCTCTTCGACGCATTCGGCACGTTGTTCGACGTGCGTGCGGTCCTGGCCGCGGCGGAGCAGATGTTTCCCGGTCACGGGGAACGGTTGTCGCAGTTGTGGCGACGCAAGCAAATCGAATACTCGCAACTGCGCACGCTCGCCGATCCGGCCGGCGCCCGCTATCGCCCGTTCCGGGACATCACGCTCGACGCGCTGCGGTTCGCCGCGCGCCGGCTCGGGCTCGCGCTGAACAGCGCGGCCGAGAAGCGGCTGATGGACGAATACGCGTGCCTGTCCACCTATCCCGATACGGTGCCCGCGCTGCGCAAGCTGCGCGCGCTCGACCCGCGCCCGCCGCTCGGGATCCTGTCGAACGGCACGCCGCAGATGCTCGACATCGCGATCAAGAGCGCCGGCATGTCCGGGCTGTTCGATCGCGTGCTGTCGGCCGACACCGTGCGTGCGTACAAGCCGAGCCCGGCCGCGTACGCGCTCGGCACCGACGCGTTCGGTCCGAACCGGCGCGGCATCGTGTTCGTGTCGTCGAACGCGTGGGACGTCGCCGGCGCCGTCTGGTTCGGCTACACGACGTTCTGGCTCAACCGCACGGGCGCGCCCGCCGAGGAACTCGGCGCGCCGCCCGACGGCACCGGCACCGACATGGCCGACCTGCTCGCATTCCTCGCCACCCCGGCTCCGTCCGGCAGACCCGCAAACCGCACGCGCCCCAGCCCGGGTGCATGACGTTCGCAGCGCTGCCGCCTTCCCCCTTCACCGAAACCGCAACTGACCGACCAAGGAGATGAGACTCATGAGCACCCCGATCACGCTGCCGCAAGGCATGGCGATCACCGGCGAAATCAAGCCGGGTTACGAAGCAATCCTGACGCCCGAAGCGCTCGCACTTGTCGCAGCGCTGCACCGCACGTTCGAACCGCGCCGCCAGGCGCTGCTGCAGGCGCGCGTCGAGCGCACGAAACGCCTCGACGCGGGCGAGCGCCCCGACTTCCTGGCCGAGACGAAGGCGATCCGCGAAGGCGACTGGAAAGTCGCGCCGCTGCCGGCCGACCTGCAATGCCGCCGTGTCGAGATCACGGGCCCCGTCGAGCGCAAGATGATCATCAACGCGCTGAACTCGGGCGCCGATTCGTACATGACGGACTTCGAGGATTCGAACGCGCCGAGCTGGACGAACCAGATCGACGGCCAGATCAACCTGAAGGACGCGGTGCGCCGCACGATCTCGCTCGAGCAGAACGGCAAGTCGTACCGGCTGAACGACAAGGTCGCGACGCTGATCGTGCGTCCGCGCGGCTGGCACCTCGACGAGAAGCACGTGACGGTCGACGGCCAGCGCGTGTCCGGCGGCATCTTCGATTTCGCGCTGTTCCTGTTCCACAACGCGAAGGAACTGCTCGCGCGCGGCTCGGGCCCGTACTTCTACCTGCCGAAGATGGAAAGCCATCTCGAGGCGCGCCTGTGGAACGACATCTTCGTCGCCGCGCAGGAAGGCGTCGGCGTGCCGCGCGGCACGATCCGCGCGACGGTGCTGATCGAGACGATCCTCGCCGCGTTCGAGATGGACGAAATCCTGTACGAACTGCGTGAACACAGCTCGGGCCTGAACGCCGGCCGCTGGGACTACATTTTCTCGGCCATCAAGAAGTTCAAGAACGACCGCGACTTCTGCCTCGCCGAGCGTTCGAAGATCACGATGACGGTGCCGTTCATGCGCGCGTACGCGCTGCTGCTGCTGAAGACCTGCCACAAGCGCAACGCGCCGGCGATCGGCGGGATGAGCGCGCTGATCCCGATCAAGAACGATCCGGAAGCGAACGACAAGGCGATGGGCGGCGTGCGCTCGGACAAGCAGCGCGACGCGACCGACGGCTACGACGGCGGCTGGGTGGCCCACCCGGGCCTCGTGCCGATCGCGATGGAAGAGTTCGTCAAGGTACTCGGCGACAAGCCGAACCAAATCGCGAAGCAGCGCGACGACGTGCAGGTCGAAGGCAAGAACCTGCTCGACTTCCAGCCGGAAGCGCCGATCACGGAAGCCGGCCTGCGCAACAACATCAACGTCGGCATCCACTACCTCGGCGCCTGGCTCGACGGCAACGGCTGCGTGCCGATCCACAACCTGATGGAAGACGCGGCCACGGCCGAAATCTCCCGTTCGCAGGTGTGGCAATGGATCCGCTCGCCGAAGGGCGTGCTCGACGACGGCCGTAAGGTCACCGCCGAACTGGTGCGTGAACTCTCGAAGGCCGAACTCGACAACGTGAAGCGCTCGGTCGGCGGCAACACGCAGCCGTACGAACGCGCCGCGGCGATCTTCGAGCAGATGTCGACGTCGGAAGGCTTCACCGAATTCCTGACGCTGCCGCTGTACGAGGAAATCTGACATCGCTGCCCGCCTCGACCGGGGCCGGCCCTGCGTCGGCGCCGGTCGCGTGCGATGGCTGCATCAAAAAAACGCCCCGCGGGGCGTTTTTTCTTTTGCGACAGGATCCGCTACCGCGGCTGCCGTGCAACCGGTCACACGGCTTCCCGCTCGCGCCGATGCTGAACCCAGTCGCCCGACGCAATGCGCGGACGCCCCGCAATCGCGTGCGCGGCGACCGGATAGTAAAGGCAGGCGTACTGCCGGCCGCCGAGCTCGACGATCACGTCTTCCGGCTTGAACAGCGAGTCGACGCCCGGATACACGCGCTCGATCTCGTCGAGCACGGGAACGAGTTGGTCGTCGACCTCGTAGACGTCGCCCCACACCAGCGACTTGTCGGCCGACCCGGCAATCATTCCCGGATAGGTACCGAAATCGTACAGTTCGCCCGGCAGCGCGACGGCGCCGAGCAGCGTCGGTGCGGCAATCCCGTGCCTGGCGGCCGCGTGGCCGATGTCGTTGACCTCCCCGTTTCTCAGGGTGCCGTAGACGAATACGTAGCGCATCGTGGTTCTCCTCTTTGTTTCGTATGGTGCCGTGTCCGCACGCGATTCGTGGCGAAATCGCCCGCGCCTCGATAGACCACGATACCGGCCGGATGGTTCGAACCCGCCAGCGCGCCCGGCCCCGGGGCAGTCCGGAAATCGCCGGAGCCCCACACAAAGTTCATTTGAACGCGGCATGATCGCCCGACAAACCGCCGCATGCACGTTCGCGGCGCCTTCTACAATAACGGCATCGCCGCCGCGCTGCCCGAATCGTCCATGAACCCGCCGTTCCAAGCCGACGTACCGAACCCGTACGTCATCGACATTCCGCCCGAATTCGCGCCGACCGCCGTCCATCCGATGCGCGTGCGCGCACGGCAGGTCAATACCGGCCACCGCATCCCGCTGCATACGCATGCGTGGGCGCAGCTCGCGTACGCGTCGCGCGGCGTGCTGCGCGTCGCGACGACCGGCACGACCTGGATGGTGCCGCCGTCCCGCGCGATCTGGGTGCCGCCGCGCGTGACGCACGAGGTCGTGATCGTCGAAGAGGCGTATTTGCGCACGCTGTATATCGACGAGTCGATCGTGCCGGACGGGCTCGACGCGTGCCGCGTCGTCGAGGTGACGGGACTCCTGCGCGAACTGATCGTCGCACTCGACGCGCGCGACCTGAGCACCACGCGCGAGCGCCTGCTGTGCGGGCTCGTGCTCGATGAGCTGAGTCACGCCGAGCCGCTGCCGCTCGCGGTGCCGATGCCCGACGAAAAAAGGCTGCGCATGCTGTGCGAATCGGTCCTCGCGCACCCGGCCCACGCGGAGTCCCTCGAGCATTGGGCCAGCGAGGTCGGCGCCAGCACGCGCACGATTTCGCGGCTCTTCAAGCAGGAACTGGGAGTGAGCTTTTCGCAGTGGCGCCAGCAGGCGCTGCTGGCGCGGGCCATTCCGCTGCTGAACCAGGGACGCCCGCTGTCGCATATCGCGCGCGAACTCGGCTACCAGAGCCAGAGCGCGTTTTCGGCGATGTTCAGGCGTGCATTCGGCGAAAGCCCGCGCGCATTCATGCTGCGCGGCTACGAGCACCGCGGCCCGGAAGGCAGCCGCGCAGACGACGAAATGCCGGACGACGACGCGATCGACGCTGCCCGCTGAACGCGTCGCTTCAGGTCGTCAGGACTTCAGACCGGTCGCACCATGTGGCGGATCGAGCCCAGTTGCGCGAGCCGCGACCCGGCGACCTGATAGCCCATGCGCAGGTAGAGACGCGCGGCCGGATTGTCGACGAACACGCGCAGTTGCAGTTCGTGCAGCCCGCGCGCACGCGCCCAGCGGTGCGACATGTCGAGCATGTAGGTGCCGGCGCCCTGCCCGCGATGACCGGCCGCGATCTGCACGTCGCGGATGTGCAGCGAGTCGCCTTCCTCGGTCACGCGCAGCACGCCGATGCGCTCGCCATCGGCCTCGAGGATGAAGTTCTCGGATTCGCGCCAGCTCGCGTAGAACAGGTCGCTGCGCCACACGAGCCCATGGCGCTTGTAGTAGCCGCCCATGTTGCCGTGCGTCAGCGCTTCGGCAAACGGAAAATCGCCAGCCTCCGCGGGCCGGAGCTGATACAGGAGTCGCAGGTCGGTCGGATCGAGCATCGCGCAGGGGTCAAGAACGCATCCCGCCACGATAGCGCAGTCGCGTGCGGATGCAATCGCGGATTTCTCGTAGCGGCTCGACGCCGGATGACCGGAGGTTACGCGCCCGCAAGCGAGCGCAACCGAAGACGCAAATGAAAAAGCCCGCGCAAGGCGGGCTTCTTCATTTTCTGGCGGAGCGGACGGGACTCGCCTACATCCCGCAGGCCGCGGCTGCGCTTGCAAGCGCAGCCCTTCGAGTCCCGCCGGAAGCTGCGCAGGCAGCTTCCTCCACTCCGCATTCACGCGCCCGCAAGCGGGCGCAACGGACGATGCAAATGAAAAAGCCCGCACAAGGCGGGCTTCTTCATTTTTTTGGCGGAGCGGACGGGACTCGAACCCGCGACCCCCGGCGTGACAGGCCGGTATTCTAACCGACTGAACTACCGCTCCAGTCTTGCTACTTGCCTGGCAGGCGTCGGTTACTTCCTGCCGGCGCATCGTTTGTTCGAACGACGCCGAAATCTGGCGTCCCCTAGGGGATTCGAACCCCTGTACTCACCGTGAAAGGGTGATGTCCTAGGCCTCTAGACGAAGGGGACAACGTACTGCTTACATCTTTAATGCAAAAGCCCGTTCAAAAATCGTTCTTTGAACGGGCTTCGTTCTGGCGGAGCGGACGGGGCTCGAACCCGCGACCCCCGGCGTGACAGGCCGGTATTCTAACCAACTGAACTACCGCTCCAGCTTTCTTACCCTCACCTGCAGGACATCGTCACGTTCCTGCAGGTGTTGCGACACTTCGATGAAACGCCGCTGAATCTGGCGTCCCCTAGGGGATTCGAACCCCTGTACTCACCGTGAAAGGGTGATGTCCTAGGCCTCTAGACGAAGGGGACAACGTACTGCTTACATCCTTAATACAAAAGCCCGCTCAAAAACGTCTTGAACGGGCTTCGTTCTGGCGGAGCGGACGGGACTCGAACCCGCGACCCCCGGCGTGACAGGCCGGTATTCTAACCGACTGAACTACCGCTCCAGCTTTCTTACCCTCACCCGCAGGACGTCGGTTACGTTCCTGCAAGCGTTGCGACATTTCTACGAAACGCCGCTGAATCTGGCGTCCCCTAGGGGATTCGAACCCCTGTACTCACCGTGAAAGGGTGATGTCCTAGGCCTCTAGACGAAGGGGACAAAATCTTTTCAGATCTGTCTGACTTTCGCTATTCACTTTTCAATCAACAGCGAAGGCCGAAATTCTAACTGCTTTGAATCATTTTGTGAAGCATTTATTACTACCCGTGCTTCGCAAATCAACTCAGCTTGTTCTGATGGTGGAGGTAAGCGGGATCGAACCGCTGACCTCTTGCATGCCATGCAAGCGCTCTCCCAGCTGAGCTATACCCCCTTGCAGAACAGAAATGAGATTATATGGAGCTACTTTGAACTTGTAAATACCCTTTTTGCGATTCGAGCGAAATTTTTTGCGAAGCTGCCGCGATGACACGCACGGGCAGCTTCGCTCGCCCTCGAACCTCAGGCCAGTGCCGCCTCGATGCGCGACACCACGACATCGCGGCCGAACAGCACGAGCACTGCATCGATCGACGGCGTATGCGTCGTACCCGCCACCAGCAGACGCACCGGCATCGCCAGTTGCGGCATCTTCAGCTTGTGCGTGCCGAGCGTCGACTTCAGCGCGGCGGACACGGCCTCCTTCGTCCAGTCGGCCGCCTTCAGCGCGGCGACGAGATCGGCCAGCGCCGGACGCACCGCATCGGTCACGTGCTGCGCGAGCGCATCGGCTTCCGGTGCCGGCACACGATAGAACATCGCGGCGCCTTCCGCGATCTCCTTGACCGTCGTCGCACGATCCTTCATCAGCCCGACCACCGCTTCGAGCGCAGGGCCGGTCGCGATCGCCGCATCGTCGATGCCGAGGGCGGAGAGGAACGGCTTCGCCAGTTCGGCGAGGCGTGCGTTGTCGGCTTCCTTGATGTAATGCGCGTTCAGCCAGCTCAGCTTGCTGTGGTCGTACTGCGCGGGCGACTTGCCGAGATGCTCGAGATCGAACCATTCGACGAACTGCTCGCGCGAGAAGATCTCCGCGTCGCCGTGCGACCAGCCGAGGCGCGCGAGATAGTTGACGACGGCTTCAGGCAGGAAGCCCGCGTCGCGATACGCCATCACGCTCATCGCGCCATGCCGCTTGCTCATCTTCTCGCCCTGCTCGTTCAGCACGGTCGGCAGGTGCGCATAGACGGGCGGCTCGCCGCCGAGCGCATTCAGGATGTTGATCTGGCGCGGCGTGTTGTTCACGTGGTCGTCGCCACGGATCACGTGCGTGATGCCCATGTCCATGTCGTCCACCACCACGCAGAAGTTGTAGATCGGCGTGCCGTCCGGGCGCGCGATCACGAGGTCGTCGAGTTCCTCGTTCGAGATCTCGACACGCCCTTTCACGGCGTCGTCCCACACGACCGTGCCGGTCAACGGATTGCGGAAGCGCAGCACCGGCTTCACGCCGGCCGGCGGCTCCGGCAGCACCTTGCCGGGCTCCGGCCGCCACGTGCCGTCGTAGCGCGGCTTCAGGCCGGCCTCGCGCTGGCGTTCGCGCAGCGCGTCGAGTTCCTCGGCCGACATGTAGCACGGGTACGCGAGGCCCTTCTCGAGCATCTGCGCGAGCACCTCGCGATAGCGGTCCATCCGCTGCATCTGGTAGATCGGGCCTTCGTCGAAATCCAGGCCGAGCCATTGCATCCCTTCGAGGATCGCGTCGACCGCTTCCTGCGACGAACGCTCGACGTCGGTATCCTCGATGCGCAGCACGAACGTGCCCTTCATCTTGCGGGCGAACGCCCACGGATAGAGCGCGGAGCGGATGTTGCCGAGGTGGATGAAGCCGGTGGGACTCGGCGCGAAGCGGGTACGGACAGGACGGGTCATAAACGGTAACTCGAACGCCTGGGGCGCATGAATGATTCGACGCGGGATCGACGGCGGCAGCCCGGACAGCAACGGGGCCGGCGACGCCCGGAACGGGAAAGAAGCCGGAATTATACTCGCGCCGGACATCGCGCCAAGCGCGCCGCTTGCTTTATGATGTGCGCGCCGCGGCCGCCAGCCGGCGCGGCGCCGGCCGCACGGACCCCCTGCGCGGCCGCTCGGAACCTATCGCCGCCGCGGGCCGTGACACCCGCCGCCAAGCCGCCGGAGAACCATTCGATGTCGTCCCCTCGCCTGTCGCGCCGCCACTTCACGATCGCCGCCGCGTCCGCCAGCCTCGCCGCCTGCACGTCGTTCGGCGACAAATCCCGCCCCGGCGCCGCACTGCCGCAGGAAAAGCCGGTGAAGATCGGCATCGCCCTCGGCGGCGGCGCCGCGCGCGGCTTCTCGCACATCGGCGTGCTGAAGGCGCTCGAGGCGCGTGGCATCCCGATCGAGATCGTCGCGGGCACGAGCGCGGGCTCGGTGGTCGGCGCACTCTATGCATCGGGCATGAGCGCTCTTCAGATCAACAAGATCGCGCTCGACATGGACCAGGCGGCGATCAGCGACTGGGCGCTGCCGTTCCGCTCGCGCGGGCTGCTGCAGGGCGTGGCGCTGCAGAACTTCCTGAACAAGACCCTCAACAACCGGCCGATCGAGAAGATGGCGAAACCGCTCGGCATCGTCGCGACCGATCTGCAGAACGGCCAGCCGATCCTGTTCCAGCAAGGCAATACGGGGCTCGCGGTGCGCGCATCGTGCAGCGTGCCGTCGGTGTTCGAGCCGGTGAAGATCGGCAACCGCGAGTATGTGGATGGCGGCCTCGTGAGCCCGGTGCCCGCGTCGTATGCGCGCAAGATGGGCGCGAGCTTCGTGATCGCGGTCGACATCTCGTCCCGGCCGGACGGCGCGGCAACCAACAACCCGATCGAGATGCTGCTGCAGACCTTCACGATCATGGGCCAGACGATCAAGACCTACGAGCTCGACAAGTATGCGGACGTCGTGATCCGCCCGAATCTCAACGCGATGGGCGGCAGCGACTTCAACCAGCGCAACGCGGCGATTCTCGCGGGCGAGGAAGCCGTCGCGCGGATCATGCCGGAACTGCAGCGCAAGCTCGCGGCAGCGCGGGGCGTGGCTGCCGCGTAATCACGCGATGCGCGGGCCGGCGCGCGCCGCCGGCCTGCCAACGGCGAAACGGTTTTCAGCTCACCGTTTGCATCGCCCCAAAACAAAAAACCCTGCCGCCTTTCGGTGACAGGGTTTTTTCGACCCGGCCGGACCGGCCGTCGAACGTCAGTTGTTGCCGTTCGCCGAATCGTCGCCGATCGTCGCACGCACGCGCTGACGCAGGTCTTCCGGCTTCATCGGGAACTCCGATTCGAGCCGGCGCGCGCCGGTGAAACGCTTTTCCCAGTAGCCGCTGTCGAGATCGTCGACGCGGATGGTGCTGCCCGTCGACGGCGAATGCACGAACTTGTTGTCGCCGATGTAGATGCCGACGTGCGAGAACGTACGGCGCATCGTGTTGAAGAACACGAGATCGCCCGGCTTGAGGTTGCTCATGCTCACCTTCTCGCCGACGCGGCTCATCTCTTCCGCACGACGCGGCAGCGACATGCCGAGGGTGTCCTGGAACACGTAGCGCACGAAGCCGCTGCAGTCGAGGCCCGAATCCGGCGAGTTGCCGCCCCAGCGATAGCGCACGCCGATCATGTTCAGCGCGCCGACGACCACGTCGCCAGCCTTGCCGGCCATGCCCGCGAGGAACGACTTCGCGCCGCCGCTCGACGGCTGCGCGCTGGTCTGCTGGAGGGAGGAACTCGACGCGTTCTGCGTCGAATTCGTGACATTCTGGTTAAAACTGCTGACTTCGTCGGCGAACGCGCCGGGAGCTGCTGCAAACAGGGCGCCGATGAACAGCCCGGCGATGGTGCGCGCGCATGCCTGGGTCAGGGATCGATGCTGCATTGGTCGATGGAATGTGCTTAAAAATCAGCTGATTGGCGGAAAATTTCGGTCGATACTAGCCAGCGCGTAATCGTTTGTCAAAACAAATTAATAAATACAATCGAGATAGTCAGACCATTGGCCGCCTATCACGCTTTCCAGACCGCTTTCAACAGCTTTTGTGTGTAAGGATGTGACGGCCTGGCGAAGATGTCGGCCACCTCCCCCGACTCGACGACGGCCCCGTCCTGCATCACCGCGACGCGGTGCGCCATCGCCCCGATCACCTCGAGGTCATGGCTGATGAAGACATAGCCGAGGTTGTATTTCTGTTGCAAATTCGCGAGCAGTTTCAGCACCTGCTGCTGGATCGACACGTCGAGCGCGGACGTCGGCTCGTCGAGGATCAGGATGCGCGGCTCCAGCACCAGCGCTCGCGCGATCGCGATCCGCTGGCGCTGCCCGCCCGAGAATTCGTGCGGATAACGGTGCAGCACCGTGCGGTCGAGGCCGACTTCGCGCAGCACCGCGAGCGACTTCTCACGCCGCGCGTCGGGCGTCATGTCCGGGCGATGCAGCTCGAGCCCCTCGCCGACGATCCGCTCGATCGTGTGACGCGGCGAAAGCGAACTGAACGGATCCTGAAAGACGACCTGCATGTTCGAGCGCAGCGCGGTCTGTTCGCGGCCGCGATAGGTCGACAGCGCGCGCCCCTGGAATTCGATCGTGCCGCCGGCCGTCTTCTGCAGGCCGAGCAGCGCCATCGCGAGCGTCGACTTTCCCGACCCCGATTCGCCGACGATGCCGAGCGTCTCGCCCTGCCGCACCGACACCGACACGTCGGCTACGGCCGTCACCGGCACCGAGCCGAACCAGCCCGCGATGCCCGGCCGCTTGCGTGCGAACTGCACGCTCACGTGCTGCGCGTCGAGCACGACGGGCGCGATCGGCATCACCGGCGTGACCGCGCGTTGCGGCCGGCTGTTCAAGAGCCGCTGCGTGTACGGATGCTCGGGTTCCGCGAAGATCCGTTCGACGGGCCCGCTCTCGACGAGCCGGCCGTGCTCCATCACCGCGACACGATCCGCGAAGTGCCGCACGAGATTCAGGTCGTGCGTGATCAGCAGGATCGCCATGCCGCGCTTTTCCGCCTCCTCGCGCTGCAATTCCAGCAGCAGGTCGACGATCTGCGCGCGGATCGTCACGTCGAGCGCGGTGGTCGGCTCGTCGGCCAGCAGCAGCCGCGGCCGGCAGGCGAGCGCCATCGCGATCATCGCGCGCTGGCGCTGGCCGCCCGACAACTGGTGCGGATAGCTGTCGACGCGCTTCTCCGGCTCCGCGATGCCCGTGCGCGCGAGCAACGCGATCGCGCGCTTGCGCGCCTCGACCGCCGAGACGCCGTCGTGCAGCACGATCGTCTCGCCGATCTGCACGCCGATCGTATACAGCGGGTTGAGCGCGGTCATCGGCTCCTGGAAGATCATCGCGATGTCCGAGCCGCGCAACCCGCGCATCTCGCGCTCGCTCTTGGCCGTCAGGTCCTGCCCGGCAAAGCGGATCGTGCCGCTCACGTCCGCGTCGCGCAACAGCCGCAGGATCGACAGCGCGGTCACGCTCTTGCCCGACCCCGACTCGCCGACCAGCGCGACGCGCTCGCCGCGGCCGATCGCGAGCGTCACGTCGTCCACCGCGACCGTGTCGCCGAAGCGCACGTGCAGATGCTCGAGCGCCAGCAGCGGCTCGCGCTGCGTCGATACGACCGGTTCGCTCATCGCTGGCCTCCCGCCGCGCGCACCGAATCGGCAATCCGCGTGTCGAGTGCGTTGCGCAGCGCATCGCCCATGAAGGTCAGCAGCAGCAGCGTCGCGACCAGCACGCCGAAGGTCGACAGCGAGATCCACCACGCGTCGAGGTTGCCCTTGCCCTGCGCGAGCAGCTCGCCGAGGCTCGGGGTCGGCGGCGGCACGCCGAGCCCGAGGAAATCGAGGCTCGTGAGCGCGAGGATCGAGCCGCTCATCCGGAACGGCAGGAACGTGATCACCGGCGTGAGACTGTTCGGCAGCACGTGGCGCCAGATGATCTGCCAGTTCGTGAGGCCCATCGCGCGCGCCGCGCGCACGTAGTCCTGCGTGCGGTTGCGCAGGAATTCCGCGCGCACGTAGTCGGCGAGCCCGATCCAGCCGAACAGCGACAGCAGCACGATCAGCAGCAGGAAGCTCGGCTCGAAGATCGACGCGAAGATGATCAGCAGGTACAGCTCGGGCAGCGAACTCCAGATCTCGATCAGCCGCTGCCCGACGATGTCGATGCGCCCGCCGAAGAAGCCCTGCACGGCGCCCGCGGCGATCCCGAGCAGCGTGCCGATCACGGTCAGGATCAGCCCGAACTCGACCGACACGCGGAACCCGTACACGAGCCGCGCGAGCAGGTCGCGCCCCTGCGCGTCGGTGCCGAGCCAGTTCGCACGCGACGGCGGCGCGGGGTTCGGCACGTTCGAGAAATAGTTCAGCGTGTCGTAGTAGTAGCGGTTCGGCGGGTAGACGACGAAGTTGCCGGGCGCCTCGAGCCGCTTGCGCACGTATGGATCGAGATAGTCGGCCGGCGTCGGGAAGTCGCCGCCGAAGGTCGTCTCCGGATACGCGTGGAACAGCGGGAAATAGGTCTGGCCGTCGTAACGCACGACGAGCGGCTTGTCGTTCGACCACAGCGGCGCCGCCACGCTCACGGCGAACGCCACGAAAAAGATCACGAAGCTCCAGTAGCCGAGGCGTTGCTGCCTGAAGCGCTGCCATACGCGGCGCGCGGGCGACGGCGACACGCGGGCGCGCGCCGCGTCGATGCGGGAGGACACGACGGCCCGGTTCATCGCGCACCTCGCCCGGTGACGCCGGGCATGCAGACGGACGGTTTCATGTCAGCGCTCCAGGGTGTCGAATTGAATGCGCGGATCGACCCACACATAGCAGAGATCGGAGATCAGCTTGGTCGCGAGCCCGATCAGCGTGAACAGATAGAGCGTGCCGAGCACGACCGGATAGTCGCGCCGCACGACCGACTCGTACGACAGCAGCCCGAGGCCGTCGAGCGAGAACAGCGTCTCGATCAGCAGGCTGCCGGTGAAGAACGCGCCGATGAACGCGGCCGGAAAGCCGACGATCAGCGGCAGCATCGCATTGCGAAACACGTGCTTCCACAGCACGTTGCGCTCGGAAAGCCCCTTCGCACGCGCGGTCAGCACGTATTGCCGGCGGATCTGGTCGAGGAACGCATTCTTCGTCAGCATCGTGACGACCGCGAAGCTGCCGACGACCGACGCCGTGATCGGCAGCGCGATGTGCCACAGATAGTCGAGCACCTTGCCGACGAGCGACAGCTGCGCGAAGTTGTCCGACGTGAGCCCGCGCAGCGGGAACAGCTGCCAGAACGAGCCGCCGCCGAACAGCACGAGCAGCAGCACGCCGAGCACGAAGCCCGGAATCGCATAGCCGACGAGCACGACGAGGCTCGTCGCGACATCGAACGGCGAGCCGTTGCGCACGGCCTTCGCGATGCCGAGCGGCACCGATATCAGGTACGTGAGGAAGAACGTCCACAGCCCGATGCTGATCGACACGGGCAGCTTCTGCACGACCAGCGACCACACGCTCTGGTGGCGGAAGTAGCTTTCGCCGAGATCGAAGCGCGCGAAGCGCTTGAGCATCAGCCAGTAGCGCTCCAGCGGCGGTTTGTCGAAGCCGTAGAGCGCCTTGAGCTGCGCGAGCTGCTGCGCGTCGACGCCGGTGTGCGCACGCATCCCGAACGGCACCGCGCCCTGCTCCGTCGCGCCCTTGCGCAATTCCTGCACGGCCTGTTCGACGGGGCCGCCCGGCACGAACTGGATCACCGCGAACGTGAGGGTCAGCACGCCGATGAGCGTCGGGATCATCAGCAGCAGGCGTTTGAGGATGTAGCTCCACATAGGGCGTCGACTCGCGATCGGTAGGCGGGATGGGACGTTGGGGCGGCGCGGTTCAGTGATCGGGCTTCGCCCACCACGTCGACACGACCCAGCCCTCGGCCGAATAGTACAGCGGCAGCGTCTGCGGATAGGCAAGCGTGCGCTTGTACGCGACCCGGTGCGTCGTGCTGTACCACTGCGGGACCGCGTAGTAGCCGTGCATCAGCACACGGTCGAGCGCGTGCGTCGCGTCGAGCAGGTCTTCGCGCGTCTGCGCGGTACCGAGCGCGTGCAGCAGCGCGTCGACGGCCGGCGACTTCAACCCGATGAAGTTGTCGGAGCCCGGCTCGTCGGCGAACTTGCTCGCGTAACGCGAGTATTGCTCGGCACCCGGCACCTGCACGCCCGGCAGGCGGATCGTCGTCATGTCGTAGTCGAACGCGTCGAGACGCTTTTGCAGCAGCGCGAAATCGGCCGTGCGAAAACGTGCGTCGATGCCGAGCTTCGCCAGATTGCGCTGATACGCCGCCACGATCCCTTCCATTGCCGCGCCGGAATCGTCGAGGATCTCGAACGTGAACGGCTCGCCCTTCGCGTTGCGCAACGCGCCGTCCCGATAGGTCCAGCCGGCCTGCGCGAGCAGTGCGCGCGCCTTCAGCAGGTTCGCGCGCAGCGAGCCCGGCGGATTCGTGTTCGGCTGCGTGACCACCGGACCGAACACGGCCGGGTCGAGCTGCTCGCGCAGCGGCTCCAGCAGCTTCAGCTCGCCGGGGCCCGGCGTGCCGGTCGCCTGCAGGTCGGTGTCGGCGAAGTAGCTGTTCATCCGCGTGTAGGCGCTGTAGAACAGCTGGCGGTTCAGCCATTCGAAGTCGAACGCGAGGTCGAGCGCCTGGCGCACGCGCACGTCGCGAAACAGCGGCCGGCGCAGGTTCATGAAAAAGCCCTGCATGCCCGCGCCGTTATGCTGGCGGAATTCACGCTTGACCAGCTCGCCGTTGTCGAAGCGCTTGCCGACGTCGCGGCGCGTCCAGTTGCGCGCGATGTACTCGACGAGCACGTCGTATTCGCCGGCCTTGAACGCCTCGAGCCGCGCGACGCCGTCGCCGTACAGCTTGTAGACGATCCGCTCGAAGTTGTTGGTGCCCACCCGCACCGGCAGGTCGGCGCCCCAGTACGCCGGGTTGCGCCGGTAAGTGATCGTCCGGCCGTTGTCGTAATGGTCGATCACGTACGGGCCGCTGCCGATCGGCTGCTCGAACGCGAGCTGGTCGAACGGGATGCGCGAGCCGTCCGCGCGCAATCCCCACTTGCGGGAAAACACCGGCACGCCGCCTGCGATCAGCGGCAATTCGCGGTTCGCGCTGCGGAACTCGAAGCGCACGGTGGCCGGATCGACGACCACGGCCTTCGCGATCTCCGCGAAATAGGCTCCGAACTGCGGCGCGGCCTGCTTGCTCTTCAGCGTGTCGAACGAGAACTTGACGTCGTCGGCGGTGACGCGCTCGCCGTTCGAGAAGCGCGCGCGCGGATTCAGGTGAAACGTGACCGACCGGCGGTCCGGCGCGATGTCGATGTCGTCGGCGAGCAGCCCGTACGCGGAGGCCGGCTCGTCCGAGCTGCCGGTCGCGAGGCTCTCGAACAGCATGTCGATGCCCGGCGCGGGGTTGCCGCGCATCGTGAACGGGTTGAACTTGTCGAACGACGTCAGCCGGTTCGGGTTCGCCAGCACGAGCGTGCCGCCCTTCGGCGCGTCGGGGTTGACGTAGTCGAAATGCTTGAAGCCCGGCGGATACTTCGGCTCGCCGTACTGCGCAATGGCGTAGGCCGCGTGCGCAGCGGTCGCGGCCAGCACCGTTTGCAGCACGAACACCGCGGCCGCGCGGCCGGCAGTTCGTGCCGCACGGCGGACGCGCGCGGCGGCGGCCCGGGGCGAACCCTTCGTCATAGAGGCCCTGTCGGTCGAATGAGGGGAGTAACGAGGGACGATTCTACCCATTCAAGCCGGCGAGCCAAAAGAAAACCGCCACGCGGGCGGTTTCTTCACGAGCGGATCGGAGGCGCGCATCAGGGGCGCGCCCTGCCGATCAGCGCCAGCCGTTGTGGCGGCCGTTGTCCCAGTGGCCACGATCGCCACGATCGCCCCAGCCACGGCCGTGATGGCGATACCACTCGTCACGGCCCCAGTAGCGGCGGCCGTCCCAGTAGCGGTCGCCGTGCCAGCCGATCACGATGGCCGGTCCCGGTGCATACACAGGGGCCGGCGCGTAGACCGGCGCAGGCTGATAGACGACCGGCGGCGGAGGCGGCGGCGCATACACGGGTGCGGGCGCGACGTAGACCGGCGCCGGAACGCCGAGATTGATCCCGACATTGACTCCCGCCATTGCTGCGCCCGACACGAGCAAGGCCGTCATACCGGTCAAGAGCGAGGCAACACGCAAGGTCTTCATGGATTCCTCTTCTGGTTGTTTCATGTGTGATTCGACTATAACGGCAAGCGCCGTCTCCGCATATTTCCACTTTGTAAGAACTGATGCGCCGCATCGCAACAGCAAGCCCGCGCTAACGTCTTGTAACAATCGACGCCCGCCCCGCCCCCTCACGCCCCCCATTCCTAAAACATCTTTCATCCTGCCCCGCGCCCCGCGTTAAGCGGCGCCACGCACACTGCGCGAGCCGAACCGGGCGCCCGCCGCGCTTCGGCACTTCGCTGACAGGCCGGCGCCCCGCGCCGGCGGAGACCTTGCCGATGCTGAAACTCGTCCGACTCGCGCTTGCGCGCCCCTACACGTTCATCGTCCTCGCGCTGCTGATCCTGATCGCGGGGCCGCTCGCGGCGCTGCGCACGCCGACCGACATCTTCCCCGACATCCGGATTCCGGTCATCAGCGTGGTGTGGAACTACGCGGGCCTGCAGCCGGCCGACATGGCCGGACGCATCGTCACCTACTACGAGCGCACGCTCGGCACGACGGTCAACGACGTTGCGCACATCGAGTCGCAGTCGTTCCGCAGCTTCGGGATCGTCAAGATCTTCTTCCAGCCGAGCGTCGACATCCGCACCGCGACCGCGCAGGTCACGTCGATTTCGCAGACGGTACTCAAGCAGATGCCGCCGGGCACCACGCCGCCGCAGATCCTCAACTACAACGCATCGACCGTGCCCGTGCTGCAGCTGGCGCTGACGAGCGACACGCTGAACGAACAGCAGCTCGGCGACTACGCGACCAACGTGATCCGGCCGCAGTTGCTGTCCGTCGCGGGGGTCGCGATTCCGTCGCCGTACGGCGGCAAGGTGCGCCAGGTGCAGATCGATCTCGATCCGCAGGCGCTGCAGGCCAAGGGGCTGTCCGCACAGGACATCGCGACCGCGCTGGCGCAGCAGAACCAGATCATCCCGGCCGGCACGCAGAAGATCGGCGGCTTCGAGTACAACATCAGGCTCAACGACAGCCCGCTGACCATCGACCAGCTCAATGCACTGCCGATCCGGAGCGTGAACGGCGCGGTGATCTTCATGCGTGACGTCGCGCACGTGCGCGACGGTTATCCGCCGCAGGGCAACATCGTGCGCGTCGACGGCCGGCGCGCGGTGCTGATGAGCGTGCTGAAAAGCGGTTCGGCGTCGACGCTCGACATCATCTCGGGCGTCAAGGCGCAGTTGCCGCGCATCGAGGCGACCCTGCCGCCGTCGCTCAGGCTCGTCGTGATGGGCGACCAGTCCGTGTTCGTCAAGGGCGCCGTCAGCGGCGTGGCCCGCGAAGGCCTGATCGCCGCCGCGCTCACGTCCGCGATGATCCTGCTGTTCCTCGGCAGCTGGCGCTCGACGCTGATCATCGCCGCGTCCATTCCGCTCGCCGTGCTGGCCGCGATCGCGGCGCTCGCGGCCGCGGGCGAGACGCTCAACGTGATGACGCTCGGCGGACTCGCGCTCGCGGTCGGCATTCTCGTCGACGATGCCACCGTCACGATCGAGAACGTGAACTGGCACCTCGAACAGGGCAAGGCGGTGCGCGATGCGATCCTCGACGGTGCGTCGCAGATCGTCGCACCGGCCTTCGTGTCGCTACTGTGCATCTGCATCGTGTTCGTGCCGATGCTGCTGCTCGACGGCGTGGCCCGCTTCCTGTTCGTGCCGATGGCCGAAGCCGTGATCTTCGCGATGATCGCGTCGTTCGTGCTGTCGCGCACGTTCGTGCCGATGATGGCCCGCTACCTGTTGAAACCGCATGCCGCGCATCCGGCGGCCGCGCTCGCGCCGCATGGTGCGCCGTTCCCGCCGCCACGCGCACGCAATCCGCTCGTCGCGTTCCAGCAGGGGTTCGAGCGCCGCTTCGCGGCACTGCGCGCCGGCTACCGCGTCGTGCTTGGTCTCGCACTCGTCCACCGTGCGCGTTTCGTCGCGCTGTTCCTCGCGGCGGTCGCGGTGTCGTTCGTGCTGGTGCCGTGGCTCGGCCGCAATTTCTTCCCGTCGGTCGACGCAGGCGAAATCGCGATTCACGTGCGCGCACCGATCGGCACACGCATCGAGGAAACGGCCGCGCTGTTCGACCACGTCGAGCAGACGGTGCGCGGCGTCGTGCCGCCGCACGCGATCGCGAGCATCGTCGACAACATGGGGCTGCCGAACAGCGGGATCAACCTCACGTACAGCAACAGCGGCACGATCGGCCCGCAGGACGGCGACATCCTCGTATCGCTCACGGGCGACCACGCGCCGACCGCCGACTACGTCAAGCAGTTGCGTACGCGGCTGCCGCGCGCGTTTCCCGGCGTGACGTTCTCGTTCCTGCCCGCCGACATCGTGAGCCAGATCCTCAACTTCGGTGCGCCCGCACCGATCGACGTGCAGGTGACGGGCCCCGATCGCGCCGCCAACCACACCTATGCGACCGAGCTGTTGCGACGCATCCGCAGCGTGCCGGGAGTGGCCGACGCGCGCGTGCAGCAGGCGTCGACCTATCCGCAGTTCACCGTATCGGTCGACCGCACGCGGGCCGCGCAACTCGGCATCACCGAGCAGGATGTCACCAATGCCGTGGTCGCGAGCCTGTCCGGCACGAGCCAGGTGTCGCCCACCTACTGGCTCGATCCGCACAACGGCGTGTCGTATCCGATCGTCGCGCAGACGCCCCAGTACCGGATGACATCGCTGGCGGACCTGCGCGCGCTGCCGGTAACGGGCCGCTCGGGCGCGCCGCAACTGCTCGGCGGGCTCGCGACGATCGTGCGCGGACAGACCGACGCGGTCGTGTCGCACTACGACATCGCCCCGCTGTACGACATCTTCGCGACGACGCAGGACCGCGATCTCGGTGCGGTCAGCGCCGACATCGAACGCGTACTGCACACGAGCGCGGCCGGCTTGCCCAAGGGATCGCGCGTGACCGTGCGCGGCCAGGTACAGACGATGAACGGCGCATTCGGCGGGCTGCTCGCGGGCCTCGCCGGCGCGATCCTGCTGATCTACCTGCTGATCGTCGTCAACTTCCATTCGTGGCGCGACGCATTCGTGATCGTGAGCGGCCTGCCCGCGGCGCTGGCCGGCATCGTCTGGATGCTGTTCGTCACGCGCACGCCGCTGTCGGTGCCGGCCTTGACCGGCGCGATCCTGTGCATGGGCGTCGCGACCGCGAACAGCATCCTCGTGGTGACGTTCGCGCGCGAACGGCTCGCGCACACCGCCGATGCGGCCGTCGCCGCGCTCGAAGCCGGCTTCACGCGCTTTCGGCCCGTGATGATGACCGCACTCGCGATGATCATCGGCATGGCGCCGATGGCCCTCGGTCTCGGCGACGGCGGCGAGCAGAACGCGCCGCTCGGCCGCGCGGTCATCGGCGGCCTGCTGTGCGCGACCGTCGCGACGCTCGTGTTCGTGCCCGTCGTGTTCAGCCTCGTCCACCGGCGCGACCGCGCGCCTCGTTCCGAATCCCTGCCCCTCACTCCGGGAGAACAGCATGTCCACTGAATTCGAAGTCCGCCCTCCTGGCACGCCGCGCTACCTGAAACCGCTCGCGATCGCGGGCGCCATCGCCGCGCTCGCCGTCGCGGCGGCCGGTCTTGTCGCCCGCATGCACGATGCGCACGCGGTCGCCGCCTGGACCGTGCAACAGGCGATCCCGACCGTCGCGACGGTTGCGCCGCAGCCGGCCGCGGCCGACGCGCTGGTGCTGCCCGGCCGGCTCGACGCGTACGTCGACGCGCCGATCTACGCGCGCGTGCCCGGCTACCTCCACGCGTGGTACGCCGACATCGGCGCGCATGTGAAAGCCGGGCAGTTGCTCGCGTCGATCGATACGCCCGATCTCGACCAGCAGTTGCAGCAGGCGCGCGCCGACCTTCAAAGTGCGTGCGCGAACGAACGGCTTGCCGCCGTCACGGCCGCTCGCTGGGCCGAGATGCTCGCGCAGGATTCCGTCTCGCAGCAGGAGGCCGACGAGAAACGCAGCGGCCTCGACGCGAAACGCGCGGCCGTCGCGGCGAGCACCGCCAACGTGCGACGGCTCGAAGCGCTCGAATCGTTCAAGCGGCTCACCGCGCCGTTCGACGGCATCGTGACGGCACGCAAGACCGATGTCGGCGCGCTGATCGACGCGGGCAGCGGCAACGGCGCCGAACTCTTCACCGTCTCGGACGCGCGGCGGCTGCGGCTGTACGTCCACGTTCCGCAAGACGACGCGGCCGCGATCCGCGCAGGCATGCGTGTCGCGCTGACCGTGCCCGAGCGTCCCGGCATGACGTTCGACGCCACGCTCGCGGATTCCGCCCAATCGATCGATCCGGCTTCCGGCACGCTGCTCGCGCAGTTTTCGATCGCCAACCCGGCAGGCACGCTGTTCCCGGGCGAGTATGCGCAAGTGCGGATCGCGATGCCCGGCGCCGCGCATGCGCTGTCGATTCCGGCAAGCACGCTGATCTTCCGCCACGACGGGTTGCAAGTCGCCGTGCTCGATGCAACCGGGCACGCGCACCTGCGCAACGTATCGATCGCGACCGATCTCGGCACGCGTGTCGAGATCGCATCGGGGCTCGCGGCCACCGACCGCGTGATCGACAATCCGCCCGATTCACTCGCGGACGGCGACCCCGTGCGTATCGCCGGCACTACGGCGACGGAGCGTGCGCATGGCTGACCGTCTGCTCGCTGTATGGCTGGGCAGCGTCGCGCTGCTCGCCGGCTGCTCGTTGGCGCCGGCCTATCGCGCGCCGGCCGTTCCGGTGCCGACCGCGTTTCGCGAAACGGGCGCGTGGGTCGATGCCGTACCAGCCGATCGCCTGCCGCGTGACGGCTGGTGGCGCGTGTACGGCGACGCGACACTCGACCGGCTCGAACCGCTCGTCGCACGCGCGAACCCCGACCTCGCCGCCGCCGTCGCGCGGCACGACGAAGCCGCCGCACTGTTCGACGAGGCCCATGCGGCGTTGCTGCCGACCGTGGGCATCGATGCCGAGACCGACCGCGACCGTCAGTCCGCGCGCCGGCCGCTGCGCGGCAGCGGTCAGCCGGATACCTATGAGTCGAACACGCTCGAAGCGGGATTCGGCTACGACGTCGATCTGTGGGGCAAGGTCCGCAACGCGGTCGCGGCCGGCCGCGACGACGCGCAGGCGGCCGACGATGACCTCGCGTCGGTCCGGCTCAGCTTGCAGGCCACCGTCGCCAGCACCTACTTCGACCTGGCGGGGCTCGACCGTGAAGCGGACACGCTCGCGCAAACGATCGACACGTACCGCCGTGCATGGCAACTGACGGTCAGTCGCCATCGCGGCGGCCTCGCATCGGGGCTCGACGTTTCGCGTGCGCAAACGCAACTCGCGCTCGCCCAGGCGCGTGCGTCCGACATCGCCGCGCGCCGCGCGCTCGACGAGCATGCGATCGCGGCACTCGTCGGGGAATCCGCGTCGACGTTCTCGCTGCCGCCCGTTGGGGCGCTGCCGGGCGTGCCGTCGATTCCGACGGGACTCGCGTCGACGCTGCTCGAACGCAGGCCTGACGTCGCCGCCGCCGAACGCCGCGTCGCGGCCGCGAACGCGCGGATCGGCGTCGCACGTGCCGCGTACTTTCCCGACCTGTCGCTCGGCCTCGACGCCGGGTTCCAGAGCGATACGTTTTCGCCGTGGCTCGCCGCGCCCAACGAGATCTGGTCGATCGGGCCGCGTCTCGCGATGACGCTGTTCGACGGGGGCCGGCGTGCCGCCGGCGTACGCCATGCGCGCGCGCAGTTCGACGAACAGGGCGCGCGCTACCGCGCGGTCGTGCTCCAGGCATTCCGCGACGTCGAGGACGATCTCGCGCAGTTGCACCGCCTCGGTGACGAATCGGACCAGGACGACGCGGCGCTCGTCGCGGCGCGGCATTCGCTTGCGCTGGCGATGTCGCGCTATCGCGACGGCGCGGTCAGCTATCTCGACGTGGTCACCGCGCAGACGACCGAACTCGATACGCAGATCGCGGCGCTCGACGTCGACGCCCGCCGCCTGCAGGCATCCGTCGGGCTCGTGCGCGCGCTCGGCGGCGGCTGGCACGACGCGCGTTCGTGAACGTTTCTTCATCGGCGCGCCCGGTGCCCGCACGGGCGCATCCGATAACGTCGATCCTGCCGGCATCGCCATCGCAGCACCGGCCACTGTCACTTGAAAAGGATCACGCCATGAAGACATTGATGTTCGCCACCCTGCTCTCCGCGCTGTGTGTCGCGCTGCCCGGCCGGGCCAGCGCGACGCAGCCCGACACCGCGACTGCGCCGCAAACGTACGCCGCGACCGCTTCCGCATCGTTGTCGTCGCAACCGGCATGGAACGCGCGACCGGCCACGCCGCTGACACGCGCGCAGGTGTATCGCCAACTCGTCCGCGCCGAACGCGACGGCCAGCTCGCGCAGCTCAACCGCGAACTCTATTCGCACTGAACGCACGCAATCGGACATGCCGCGCGACGCGCGGCATGCGCACCCTCCACCGGCACGGCGCGATCCCGCATCGTCACCCGCCCGCGTCGAACCTGAATCCGAATCGGGCGACCGTTTCGATGCGCGCGGAAAACGCGTGTGCGGCCAGCTTGCGCCGCAACCGCACGACCAGCGCATTGACCGTTTCGGGTTCGACGTCGGCATCACCCCACGCATAACGCAGCACGGCATCGCGCCCGACCGGTCGCCCCGCTTCGCGCAGCAGGCATTCGACGAGACGAAATTCCCGCATGCTGAGCGCCAGCCTCCGGCCCCGCTCCTCGAGTGCGCGCGCGGCCACGTCGAGCCGGACCGACTCGCGCATCGCGATGACACCGTTGCGGCGCCACAGCGCGCGCAACCGCTCGTGCAGTTCCACGAACGAACAGGGATGGGCAAGACACACATCGCAGCCGGCCTGCAACATCCGCGCGCGCTGCGCAGGTGTCGTGCCGGCCACGATCGCGGCAATCGTCGCGCCGCCGGCCGATGCGGCAAGTCGCGGCAATGCCTCGAGCATCGCCGGGTCGGCAACCGTGTCGGGCGCAATGATCACGATGGCATCGAACCGGTCCTCGGTCGCCACGAAGCAGCCGTCGCGCCATCCGTCGACGCGCTCGACACCATGCGTGCTCTCGCGAAAGGCCTTGTCGAGCCGCGCCGCCTCCGGGTTCGGCGGGGAAATCAGCAGGATGCGCATCGCTCGTCCCCGACGCCGTCATGCGAGCGAGCGCGGCCAGCATTCGACCGTGATCGCCGCACCGGCCCGCGGCGCATCGCCGATCCGCAGCGCAAAGCCGTGCACGCGCATCACCGCCGAGACGATGCTCAGCCCGAGCCCCGAGCCGCTCACATGGCGCGTGCGCTCGCCGCGATAGAAACGCTCGAGCACCGCGTCGCGTTCGCCGGGCGGGATGCCGGGCCCGGTGTCCTCGATCCGCACGAGCGGCCCTCTCGGCGTTGAATGGAGCGCGACGCGCACGCGGCCGCCCGGCGGTGTGAACTTGATCGCGTTGTCCGCGAGATTGCTGAATGCCTCGAACAGCAACGCGCGATCGCCGTGAATGCGGTCGACCGATGTCGCGGCGAGTTCGAACGACACGTCGACGGCTTCGGCCAACGGCTCATAGAGCTCGCAAACGTCGCGCAACAAGGCCGTGACGTCGACCGCGGCAAAGCCGCCACGCCGGCTCAGCGTGCCGATCTCGGAGATGCGCAGCATCGCGCGAAAGCGCTCGAGCAAGCGGTCGGTCTCGTCGCGCGCCGACGCGAGCAATGCCGACGACGCAGGGTCGTCCGCGCAAAACGGCTGCTCCGCGAGCCGGGCCAGCATCGTGTGCACGCGTGCGAGCGGCGTGCGCAGATCGTGCGCGATGCCGTCGCAGGTGTGACGGACCTCGCCCATCAGCCGCTCGACTTCGTCGAGCATGTGGTTCACGAGATGCGCGAGCAGGTCCAGTTCGTCGTAGCGTCCGACCGGCAGCCGCTTGCCGAGATCGCCCTCGGCGATCTGCCGCGTGACGCGCCGGATCGCGGCGACGCGGCGCATCTGCCGCATGCCGAGCATGCTGCCGCCCGCGATGCCGGCGATCAGGATCATCACGCCGCCGATCACGAGCCCGCGGATCGCGACATCGCGGATCTGGATGAAATGCGACAGGTCGCGTGCGACGAGCAGCGTCATCCCGTTGTCGCGGCGCACCGCCATCGCGCGCGTGATCGGCGCGGGCTGGCCGTCGAGCGGCGCGAGCGTGCGGTTCAGCGTGCGTCCGTGGCGATCCGTGCGCAGCGCGGGCGGCGTCGCGATGTCCCCGGCCACGCGGCGCCCGTTCGCGTCGAACAGCCCGTAGAAACTGGTATGCATGTGCTCGTGCTCGAGCCGCCGGTGGATCGCGAGCGGCAGCTCGGCATCGGGAATCGAATCGAAATAGATCAGTTGCCACGCGAGCACCTCGTCGGTGTCGCGCGCCATCGTGTGCGTCGCGGCCACGCTGATCACGCCCGCGAGCACGAGCAGCGAAACCGAGAAGATCGCCGCATACGCGCACAGCCACCGAAACGTCGTCGTGTGCCAGCGGCGCGTGAAGTTCGCCGCGCGAGCCGCATCCATCCGGGCCTCCGTCATGCGAGCATGTAGCCCGAGCCGCGCACCGTCTGGATCATCGGGGTCGCGCCGGGCGGATCGATCTTCTTGCGCAACCGGCCCATGTGGACGTCGATCAGGTTGGTGCCGGGATCGAAGTGATAGCCCCACACGGTCTCGAACAGCATCGTGCGCGTGATCGTCTGGCCCGCATTGCGCATCATGAATTCGAGCACGCGGAACTCGGTCGGCAGCAGCGGAATCTCGTCGGCGCCGCGACGCGCGCAGCGCGAAATGAGATCGAGCTCGAGCGCGCCGACCTTCAACAGCGTCTGCTGCGGCACGCCCGACGCCTGCCGGCGACGCAGCAGCACCTCGATGCGGGCGCTCAGCTCGCCGGAATCGAACGGCTTCGTCAGGTAATCGTCGCCGCCCGCGCGCAGCCCGCGGATGCGTTCGTCGACATCACCGAGCGCGCTCAGCATCAGCACCGGCGTATCGATGCCGACCGTGCGCATCGCGGTCAGGATCGCGAGGCCGTCCGCGCCCGGCAGCATCCGGTCGAGCGTGATCGCGTCGTACGACGCGCTCATCGCGCGCAGCATGCCTTCGCGGCCGTTGTCGATCCAGTCGACCTCGAACCCGCGCGCGGTCAGCTCGCCGACGATTTCGTTCGCGGTCACCGCATCATCCTCGACCGTCAGTACTCGCATGGTTGCCCTCGCAATGAACCTCATGACGGGCGCACGCGAGGCGCCCGCGACTATCGTAGACGCCCCGATCGCCGTGCGGCGTTACATGAAAAATGCTTCATCCGGCGCCGTGGCGCACGGGTGAAACATGTTTCATCCGTGCGTCGCCCGCCCCGTCGTGCACGCGGCCTACGCTGACGTCATGCGGCATCGGGCCGCGCAACCAGGAGCTACCGGATGAAACTGTCGACTACCGTCGCCTGCATGCTGCTCGCATGCGCCAGCACCGCCGCGCTCGCGGCACCGCACCTGACGCCGCAGGAATGCAACGCGTATCCGTTCGTCCACACCGGCCACGACGTCACGCATGCCGACCTCGTGCGCGAGCTGACCGAACTCGAACAGGTCGGCTACGAGCCGGCGCATGCGAGCCCGTATTACCCCGACGATCTCGATGGTGCGAAAGATCGGCTTGCCGCCGAGTACCGCGCCGACTGCACGCACGCGCTGACGGCGGATGCGGGCGCACGGCACTGATTCCGCTGCCCGGCGCAACACGGCCGGGAAAAACAAAAGGCGGCACTCGCGTGCCGCCTTTTGTTCATGAACGCGCATGGATCTCGACCGCTGCGCTGGGCTGCCGCTCAGCGCGACATCATGTTCATGCTGACGTTGTGCATCACCCACAGCGTGCCGACGATCAGGATCGCCGCGGTCAGCACCGTGTAGCTGAACGCCATCACGTTCCAGCGCTGGCCCGACGAGCCGTTCATGTGCAGGAAGTACACGAGGTGCACGACGATCTGTACGAACGCGAGTACGGCCAGCGCGACCAGCGACGCGTGCGGCGACAGCACGCCGCCCATCACGAGGCCGAACGACGCGGCCGTGAGCAGCACCGACAGGATGAAACCGGCGACGTAGCCGCCGACACTGCCGTGCCCTTCTTCGAGTTGAGACGAATGCGAATGGGCCATTTAGATCACGCTCGCGAGATAGACAAAGGAAAACACGCAGATCCACACGATGTCGAGGAAGTGCCAGAAGAGGCTCAGGCACGTCAGGCGTCGCAGGTCGCGATCGGTCAGGTCGCCGCCGCGCAACACGATCTGCCCGGCGAGCACGATCATCCACAGCAGGCCGGCCGTCACGTGCAGCCCGTGCGTGCCGACCAGCGTGAAGAACGCCGACAGGAACGCGCTGCGCTGCGGGCCTGCGCCCTCCGCGATCAGGTGCGAGAACTCGCGCAGTTCCATCACGAGAAACGCCGCGCCGAGCACGAACGTCACCGCGAGCCACGCGAGCAGCGCGCCGCGCCGCTGCTTGTACGCGGCGAGCATCGCGAAGCCGTACGTGATGCTCGACAGCAGCAGCGCGGCGGTTTCCACCGCGACGCCCGGAATGTCGAACAGGTCTTTCGCGGTCGGGCCGCCCGCATACTGCTGGCCGAGCACCGCGAACGTCGCGAACAGCGCCGCGAAGATCACGCAGTCGGTCATCAGGTACAGCCAGAACCCGAACACCGAATGCGACGGCGGATGGTCGTCGTGCTCGAGCAGGGTTGCGCTCAAGGTTTTCTGCAACATCAGTTGGCCTCCAGTTCCACGTCGTCGACGCGCGCAGCCACGCGCTTCGTCGGCTGCTTGTCTTCGATCTTCCGCACCGTCGACGCGGGGATGTAATAGCCGTCGTTGTCACGCGAGCTGTAGATCACGAGCGTCGCGACGATCCCGACCAGCCCGCCGATCGCCATCCACCAGATGTGCCACACCAGCGCGAAGCCGAGCACCAGGCTGAAGATCGCGACCACGAGGCCCGCGCAGGTATTCGACGGCATGTGGATGTCGCGAATCGCCGCCGGGTTCGGCCGGCCTTCGCCGTGTGCCTTCATGTCCGCATACGCGTCGAGCGTGCGCACGTGCGGGATCACCGCGAAGTTGTAGTCGGCCGGCGGCGACGAGGTCGCCCATTCCAGCGTGCGGCCGCCCCACGGATCGCCCGTCGTGTCGCGGTACTCGGGCAGGTTGCGGTTGCGGATGCTGACCACCAGTTGCAGCAGCTGGCATGCAATGCCGATCGCGATCAGCACGGCGCCAAATGCGGCGACCAGCAGCCACGGATGCCAGGCCGGGTTGTCGTAATGGTTGATCCGGCGCGTCATGCCCATGAAGCCGAGCACGTAGAGCGGCACGAACGCCACGTAGAAACCGATCTGCCAGAACCAGAACGCCGCCTTGCCGAGCTTCTCGTTCAGCTTGAAGCCGAACGCCTTCGGGAACCAGTAGTTGAAGCCCGCGAGATAGCCGAACAGCACGCCGCCGATGATCACGTTGTGGAAGTGCGCGATCAGGAACAGGCTGTTGTGCAGCACGAAGTCCGCGCCGGGAATCGCCATCATCACGCCGGTCATGCCGCCGAGCGTGAACGTGACCATGAAGCCGATCGTCCACAGCACGGGCGTCGTGAATTCGATCCGGCCGCGGTACATCGTGAACAGCCAGTTGAACACCTTCACGCCGGTCGGGATCGCGATGATCATCGTCATGATGCCGAAGAACGCGTTCACGTTCGCACCCGAGCCCATCGTGAAGAAGTGGTGCAGCCACACGAGGAACGACAGCACCATGATCGCGCAGGTCGCGTACACCATCGTCTTGTAGCCGAACAGCGGCTTCTTCGCGAACGTCGAGATGACTTCCGAGAAAATGCCGAACGCCGGCAGGATCAGGATGTACACCTCGGGGTGACCCCATGCCCAGATCAGGTTCAGGTACAGCATCGCGTTGCCGCCGGCTTCGTTCGTGAAGAAGTGCATGCCGAGGTAACGGTCGAGGCCGAGCAGCGCGAGCGTCGCGGTCAGGATCGGGAACGACGCCATGATCAGCACGTTCGTGCAGAGCGCGGTCCACGTGAACACCGGCATCTTCATCAGCGTCATGCCCGGCGCGCGCATCTTGATGATCGTCACGAAGAAGTTCACGCCGGTCAGCAGCGTGCCGACGCCCGAGATCTGCAGCGCCCACAGGTAGTAGTCGACCCCTACCCCCGGACTGAACTGCAGCTCCGACAGCGGCGGATACGCGAGCCAGCCCGTCTGGGCGAATTCGCCGATCACGAGCGAGATGTTGATCAGGATCGCGCTGACGGCCGTCATCCAGAACGACAGCGAGTTGATGAACGGGAACGCGACGTCGCGCGCGCCGATCTGCAGCGGCACGATCAGGTTCATCAGGCCGACCATGAACACCATCGCCATGAAGAAGATCATGATCACGCCGTGTGCCGTGAAGACCTGGTCATAGTGGTGCGGCGGCAGGTAGCCGGGCCCGTTGTACGAGAGCGCGAGCTGCATGCGCATCATGATCGCGTCCGCGAAGCCGCGCAGCAGCATGATCAGCGCGACGATGATGTACATCACGCCGAGTTTCTTGTGGTCGACCGTGGTCAGCCATTGCGTCCACAGCCATTTCCACCGGCCGGTGATCGTCAGCGCGGCGAGGATGCCCAGCACGACCAGCCCCATGAAGGCGCCGGCCCCCATGATGATGGGCTGATCGAACGGGATCGCCGAGAGTGTGAGTTTGCCGAACATGCGTTACCCCTTCGTGCCGCAGGCGACGTCCTTCAGGTCGAGGACGTGGCCATCGTTGTATTTCGCGATGATGTTGTGGAAGAGCCGCGGATCGACCGACGAGAAGTAGCGCACGGGCGCCTTCTCGCTCGGCTGCGCGACGGTGCCGTACACGGTCGCGTCGAGCCGCTCCGGCGACGCCTTCACCTTCTGCACCCATGCATCGAACTGTTCGCGCGGCTCGGCGAGCGTGCGAAACTTCATGTCGGAGAAGCCGCGGCCGCTGAAGTTGGCGGACGTGCCCGCATAGTTGCCGGGCTCGTCGGCGATCAGGTGCAGGCGCGTCTGCATGCCGGCCATCGCGTAAACCTGGCCACCGAGCTGCGGGATGAAGAACGAGTTCATCACCGAATCCGACGTGATGCGGAAGTTCACCGGCGTGCCGACCGGAATCGCGAGCTGGTTCACCGATGCGATGCCGAGTTCCGGATAGATGAACAGCCACTTCCAGTCGAGCGCGACGACCTCGACGTCGATCGGCTTCACCGACGACTCGAGCGGCTTGTACGGGTCGAGCTCGTGCGTGGTCTTCCACGTGAGCACGCCGAGGAACAGGATGATCAGGGTCGGCACCGTCCAGATCACGACCTCGATCGCGGTCGAGTGCGACCAGTTCGGCGCGTAGGTGGCGTTGCGGTTCGACGCGCGGTAACGCCACGCGAACCACAACGTGAGCAGGATCACCGGCACGACGACGATCAGCATCGCCCAGGTGGACGTCGCGATCAGCGCCTTTTCGGCAGCGCCCACGCTTCCTTTCGGATTTAGTACATCTAAATTACAGCCTGACAGGCTCAAAGCCGCGCCGATCGACATCAGCGCCACTCCGCCTTTTGAAGCTTTTCTTTTCATCACACAGCCCGAGGGTCATTGAATCCGTTTGCGTATGCCCGATGCGCATTCGATCCACGAAAGTGGCCGAATCATACGTCGCGCGAGTGCGATGAAAAACCAGCTAATGCGGAAAATCATCATTGCAGAATCTGCCGTGAGACAGATTGTCGCGGGGCAATTTCACGCAGCCGGAAGCCGGCCCGGCGCTGCCTGCGCCGGACCGCGAAGGAATCGATGCGCGTGCAACGACCGCACCGCCGTGCGGTGCGCCCCACTGCGCGCGACGTGCCGCGATCAGCCGCGCGTCGATGCCATGTACGACGGCTGCGGCTGCGCAGGGCCGTCCCCTGTCGGCAGCTTCGAATGGCTCGCGTCTTCGATCAGCCGTCCCACGGTCGGATCGATCGCGTCGGTGAACGGCTTCGGATCGATGCCGACCGCCAGCACCACGAGTGCGAGCGACGCGAACATCACGATCTCGCGACGGTTCAGGTCGGCGAGCTTCGCGATCCGCTGGCTCGCGACCTTGCCGAACACGACGCGCTTGAGCATCCACAGCGTGTACGACGCGCTGAGGATCAGCGTCAGCGCCGCGATGGCGCCGATCCAGAAGTTGAAGCGGATCGCGCCCATGATGACCATGAACTCGCCGACGAACCCCGACGTGCCCGGCAGGCCGACGTTGGCCATCGCGAACAGCACCGTGAAGGTCGCGAAACGCGGCATCACGCCCGCGACGCCGCCGTAAGCGGCAATCTCGCGCTGCTTCGTGCGATCGACGAGCACGTTCACGCACAACAGCATCGCGCCCGCGACGAAGCCGTACGACACGAGCTGGACGATCGCGCCTTCGACGCCGATCCGGTTGAACAGGAACAGCCCGAGCGTGACGATCCCCATGTGCGCGACCGTCGAATACGCGAGCAGCTTGCCGAGATCGGTCTGCGCGAGCGCGATCAGGCTCGCGTAGACGATCGCGAACAGCGACAGCGCGATCACGGCCGGCGCGAAGAAGTGGCTCGCATCGGGCGTGACCGGCAGCGCGAAGCGCAGGAACCCGTAGCCGCCGAGCTTGAGCATCGCGAGCATCAGCGCGGCGCCGGTCGGGCCGTCGGTGTAGACGTCGCTCAGCCACGTGTGGACCGGCCACATCGGCACCTTGACCGCGAAGGCGGCGAAGAAGCCGAGGAACACCAGCAACTGCGGCGCGAAGCCGAGCTGCAGCGTGCGCCATACGGCCATGTCGAACGTATGCGACTGCGCGTACAGGTACAGCATCGCCATCAGCAGCAGCAGCGAGCCGGCGAACGAGATGAAGAAGAACTTCACGGCCGCGTACACGCGACGCTCGCGCCCCCACGTGCCGATCAGCAGGTACAGCGGGATCAGCGTCGCCTCGAAGAAGATGAAGAACAGCAGCCCGTCCTGTGCGACGAACACGCCGACCATCAGCCCCGAGAGGATCAGGAACGACGCGTAGTATTGCGCGACGCGTACCGTGACCGACTCCCACGACGCCACCACCACCACGAGGGTCGTGAACGCGGTCAGCACGACGAGCCACAGCGACGCGCCGTCGATGCCGACCCGCCATCCGGAATTGAATGCCGCCAGCCAGTTGCGGCTTTCGACGAACTGCATCGCGGCCGAATGCGCATCGAAACCGGTAACCAGCGGCACGACCGCCGCAAGCCCCACCAGCGCGCCGACGAGCGCGATCAGCCGTGTACGGCGTGGATGATGGTCGGAACCGGCGCGCAGCAGGCACGCGCCGAACAGGATCGGAGCCCAGATGGCCAGGCTCAGGAAGGGAAAATCATGCATGTCAACGAGGCCTTGATGAAGTCGCGCACTGCATCGGGGACAGGCGAGACGAAAGGAACGAAATCAAATCGACAGGTAGATTTCGTGAATCGCCAGTGTTGGCAAAATGTAAAGCGGCATCACCGGAAAACTTGACGCCGCTCAAATGCGATCGGGTTAACCAGCATAAGACGATTGATTATTTTCTGCAGCGCAGCAGAGCGTCGTTTTTCAGCACGATCCTATGCCAATGATTTTTATGCGTAATTTTTTGTATTGCCCGACGAGGCCGATCGTAAAAATCGACGCAGTGCCGCATTTTTGACGTCGGCTTGTTATTTCGGAGGGTCGGAGGGCGCTAATTGAAGCCTGGCATGGCTGCGAACGAGTGGCCCTTTATCCTTACACACAATCTTTCATTTTCAATACAAACGGCCTTGCGTTGCGCAGGCCGTACGACGGGCAGACCGGCTCGCCCCTACCGCTGACGGCTCAGGCGATCCCAGATGCGCATCGTCACCGCGCGATAGTGATTGTGCTGCGCGGGAAAATGGACGAAGCGGCTATCGCGTGTGGCATAGACCGGCGACGCCGCGAGTGTCATCGCATCGACGATATGGCGCGCGTCGATCATGCCGGACTGCAGCAACTCCACATAGATCGCCTGCTGGTCGCCGCCGCTCGCATAGACCGACGAACGATCGCCGAAACTCTCGATACGGGCACAGATGCGCTCGACCAAGTCGCGCATCGGCGCCACGTTGCGCACGCCGATCATGCACGAATTGATCGCCCATGCCGTGTGATCGGTACCGATCACGAAATCGCGGCCGTCGATCGTACTGTCGATGGCCTGACTCTGGTCGATCGCCAGAATGTCCGCGTCGACCCAGAAGACGAACGCGTGATGCGGCAGATGTTCGCGAATCAGATGCAGCTTCGCCCAGTTCGCACCGATGCCGTCCGGCAGAAATGCGGGAGGTTCGCGATACGTGTGATACGCGTAACCATGCCGCGTGCAGTAGCGAGCAAAATTCTCCTCGTGCAGATCGCCATATCCCGCGATATGCGACGTATGCAGGCTCACGAACGCAATCTGGGCCTGCGGATTCACGTGCCGCTCCGCACCGCGCTCACTCTGCTGCGCGGCACGCCAGTCGTCCATTGCGTGCGGGCGATCGCCGTGCTGGTATCGCTCGGCATCGTCGACGAGCGCCGCCACATAGCGGAAATCGTAGTCGGCAGCCGGCGCCCAGACGTCCTCCACTTGCCGCCACTCGGGCGCCTGGTGCGCCACGAGCGGCCGGGCGCCTGCGATCGAATCGATCGCGAGCCCGTCACTCCAGATCGTCTGGACCGATGCGAAATGACCGTTCGCGAGCGGCATATCGAACGGCAGCGGCGCAAATTGCTCTGCCAGCAGAGTCGCCTCGCACGCGTGCCGCCGCTCCGGAAGGTACATCGCCCATTTGCCCAGCTCGACCACCAGCTTGCGCAACTGCTCACGCACGCCGGGCACGTTGCGGAAGATCATGCCGCTCGCAGCGGGCAGCGCCGACTTCGGCGTCTGCGTCGTGACGATTGCATCGTAACCCTGCGCGACATCCTGCAGCGCGTGCGGATCGAACACGACGGAAAACGGGTCGAGCACGAGCAGCAACGCGTCCGGCTCCATCGCGACGAGCTGCGCGACGATCACGTGGTACTTGTGCAGGATCGGCTGGCGCTCGCCATACACGTGCATGCCGTCGACCGTCACATGCCGGTAGCCGTGCAACTGCGCATAGCGCGCGTGGTTGTCGACAAGTCCGTCGACAGGCCGATGAGAAAGGATAGTCAGAACAGAATGCGGGCTGGCCAAGCGCATCACCCCAAGTCGCATCAAACGATAGGCGATATGTAACCCACTATCACCGCTCAAGTCGAGTACTCATGGCATGACCGGCCGCATCGTGCGCCCGGCGCTCGGCGGTGCCCGAAAAAGAAAAAGCCCCGCAAGTCCGAGAACTTGCGGGGCTTTGTCACCGCTTTTGGCGGAGACGGAGGGATTCGAACCCTCGATCCAGGTTTTGGCCCAGATGCTCCCTTAGCAGGGGAGTGCCTTCGACCTCTCGGCCACGTCTCCCAAACTTTCGCTCGCACCAGGGAGGCAGTGCGACGAGAACGAAATAATATAGGGTTTCGAACCGCGCGTCAATTTCCGTGATGCATTTTCTTCAATGCATCACGAAAAATTCACGATGCCTGGTCGAGTTCGAATGCCTTGTGCAGCGCGCGGACGGCCAGCTCCATGTATTTCTCGTCGATCAGCACCGAAATCTTGATTTCGGACGTCGAGATCATCTGGATGTTGATGCCCTCTTCCGACAGCGTGCGGAACATCTTGCTCGCGACGCCCACGTGCGAACGCATGCCGACGCCGACGACCGACACCTTCGACACCTTCGGGTCGCCCTGCACGTGCTCGGCGCTCACGTGGCCCTTCACCTGGTTGGTGAGGATGTCCATCGCCTTCTGGTAGTCGCCGCGGCCGACCGTGAACGTGAAGTCGGTCTTGCCCTGGACGCTCTGGTTCTGGATGATCATGTCGACGTCGACATTCGCATCCGCGACCGGGCCGAGGATCTGATACGCGATACCCGGCTTGTCGGGCACGCCCATCACAGCAATGCGTGCTTCGTCGCGCTGGAACGCGATGCCGGAAATGACTGCCTTTTCCATGGTCTCGTCTTCTTCAAAAGTAATCAGGGTGCCCGAGCGCATTTCTTCGTCGAGCGCAATCAGCGGATCGGTCAGGCTCGACAGCACACGCGTCTTCACCTGGTATTTGCCGGCGAATTCGACCGAGCGGATCTGCAGGACCTTCGAGCCGAGGCTGGCCATTTCCAGCATTTCCTCGAACGTCACGCGATCGAGGCGGCGCGCCTCTTCGACAACGCGCGGATCGGTCGTGTAGACGCCGTCGACGTCCGTATAAATCAGGCACTCTTCGGCACCCAGCGCAGCTGCAACCGCCACCGCCGACGTATCCGAGCCGCCACGGCCCAGCGTCGTGATGTGGCCGTCCGGATCGACGCCCTGGAAGCCCGTGATGATCACGACCTTGCCGGCATTCAGATCGGCCTTCACGCGTTCGTCGTCGATCGAGTGAATGCGCGCCTTCGTGAACGCGCTGTCGGTCTTGATCGGCACTTGCCAGCCGGCGTAGCTCACGGCCTCGACGCCGATTTCCTGCAGCGCGATCGATAGCAGGCCGACGCTGACCTGCTCGCCGGTCGACGCGATCATGTCGAGCTCGCGCGGGCTAGGCTGGCTCGAAATCTCTTTCGCAAGACCGAGCAGACGGTTGGTTTCGCCGGACATCGCCGAAGGCACGACCACCATCTGGTGCCCGGCCTGATGCCATTTTGCGACGCGTTTCGCGACGTTCTTGATGCGCTCGACCGAGCCCATCGAAGTGCCGCCGTATTTGTGTACGATGAGTGCCATTGTCGTTCTGAACTGGAGGAGAAACCGCACGGGCGCGCTGGGCAGGCCGCGTAGCCGTTCGGTCACGCGGCTTGTGGCTGTGGACGGACGACGAGGGGGACGGCTGGGACGCAACACGCAAGCGTGACGGATTTTGCCCGGAAGGCCGATCAGGCCGCGCAAACCGGGTACGTCACGCGGAAAACCTGCACAAATCGCTCAAAAATCGAGCCGAGCAAACGACCGAGCGTACCCGATAGAGGCCCGCTTGACAAGCCGCTCGCGGCGTCCGAGGCCGTTCCGGCGCTGTTTACCAAATGGTGAAAATGCGCGTGCCATCGCGCCGCCAGGCGGCCCGCCGCCGCTATGCGATCAGCAAGTCGGCGCGCCACTCGATCCGGCGCCACGCGCCGTCACCGGGCGCCCCGTCGCCGGACAAGCCGGCATCGCGATTCACGCCGAGGCGCGGCACGTAGATCAGCAAGTCGCCAGCGAACAGCAGCGGCACGTCGCGCTGCCAGGCGGGCACGCCGCGCTCCTGGAACAGGTTCTTCAGCGTACGGCCCGGGCCGCCCGGCGACGTGCGCATCCGCTCACCGCCCGCGCGGGCACGCGCCGCCAGCCGCG